>JACPJE010000193.1 GCA_016187725.1 Candidatus Latescibacterota bacterium | reverse complement strand
GGGCCAGGGCCACGGCCAGGTCCACCACCAGCTGGTCGGCTTCGCGCAGGATCTGGGCGCGCTGCGCCTCGATGGCCTGGTGCAGCTGGGCCATGCGTTCCACCGCCTCGCGGGCCTCGGCTTCCTTGGCCGCCACGCCCGCCTGAAAACCCTCTTCGTAGCGCCGGTTGCTGGTCTCTTCCAGTTGCTGGCGCCAGCCGGCCTCGGTCTCCTCCAGCCGGGCCTGGGCCTCCTGCTGCAGTTGCTCCCTTTCCTGTTGGAGCCGGGCTTCCCAGCGGGCTTCGAGCTGCTGGCCCAGGTTCTCCACGCGGTTGGAGAGCAGGCCGGCCAGATCCACGGCGGTGCCGCCCTCGGCCTCGTCGAGCTGGTTGAGGTACAACTCGCGCTCGAGTTGGCCCAGGGTCACCACCGGGCCGGTGATGCGGACGGTGCGGATCACCTTAGACATGGGCAGCGCTCCTGGTTGCGGGATGCCGTGGCGGTTCAGCATCAATGTACATTAAGGCTGCCCCTCTTCCTACCTCAAGCGTTCTCGACCAGCATGGTCTTGATCAGCTTGGCCGAGTTTTCCGGCTGTTCGCGCACCATCTGCTGCACCCGGCTCACCAGGATGTCGTGGGGCGTCTCGGGACGGTCGAAGGCGGGTTCCTCCACCTCGCCGGCCACCTCGCCCAGCACCTCCACCTGCTCCTCCACCCCCACGCCCCGGCCGATGGCCTGGATGATGAAGCGCAGGGTGATGAGGGCGGCGAGGATGCCCAGCACCTTGGCCACGGTGATGGCCACGTCGGTCCAGAACTTGGTGGTCTCTTCCTGCTCCTCCAGCTGCCGGGCGCGCAGTTCCTGGGTCTTGTCGAAGGGCATGGCGAAGATGGTGATCTGGTCGCCGCGCTCACGGCTGAAGCCCACGGCGCCCTCGGCCAGGGAGGCGAGTTGGGCTATTTCGCTATCGGAGCGATCCTCTTCTAGATAGCTGTCGGTGTCCTTGTCGTAGACCACCTTGGTCTTGTCGATGGTCAGGGCCATGGTCAGGCGCTGGATGGTGCCCACCGAACCGGTGATCTCGCGGATGGTCTTGTTGACTTCGTAGTTGCGGATGGCCTGCTCTTCGGAGCCCTGCTCGGCCGACTGCTTCTCGCTGGTCTGCTCGCTGCGCAGCATCTGCGCGGTGCCCGGATCGTACTGCTCCAGGTGGGTCTTGCTCTGGTCGAAGTCCAGGGTGACGTTGAGGCGCACCTTGGAGCGGTCCTTGCCGATGACCTCGTCGAGCAGGCTCTGCACCTTCTTTTCCATGGTCTGTTCGACCTGCTGCTGCAGCTGGAACTGCTTGTTGGCGGTCTTGGCCAGGGGATCGCGCTCATCAGAGAGCATGTTGCCCTGGGTGTCGACGATGATGACGTTTTCCACGTCCAGGCCCTCGACGCTGGCGCTGACCAGGTGGGCGATGGCGTCGATCTGCTTGGGCTTGAGTTTGAAGCCAGGGGCGATGGTCAGGGTGACCGAGGCGGTGGTCTGCTTTTCCTCCTCGCTGAACAGGCTGGGCTCGGGAATGACCAGGTGGAGGCGGGCGTTGCGGATGCCGTCTATTTCCAGCAGGGTTTTTTCCAGTTCTCCCTGGAGCGCCCTCCTGAGATTTACCTTTTGCAGGAATTCGGTCATCGAGAGCTTGGCTTCGTCGAAGATCTCGTACCCCATGCGGCCGCTCTTGGGGAAGCCCTCGCCGGCCAGCTGCAGGCGCAGGTTGCGCACCTCGTCCTTGGGCACCACGATGGTGCTGGCGTCCTCGGTGAGGCGGTGCCTGATGCCCAGGGCGTTGAGCCGGGTGGTGACCTGGGCGGCCTCGGCGTAGTCCAGCTCGGCGTAGAGGATGGCCGGCGCCCACTCGTCGTCCTTCTCAGTCAGGGTGCTGAAGGCGAAGAGGATGCCGATGATCACCGCCGCCGCCCCAGCCGCCACGCCGATGCGCGTGGGTTGGGAGGACTCTTCCCACCAGGCGCGCGCCTTGTCGGGCAGGGCGTTGAGCGAGAGGGATTCAGTCAGGTTCATGTCCTTGTCTATCCTGGGTGGGCTAGACCTGCATGCGGATCAGTTCCTGGTATCCTTCCAGAACCCGGTTGCGGATCTCCAGCATCAGATCCAGGGCGATGCCGGCCTCTTCCACGGCCACCATCACCTGGTGCACGTCCGTAGCCTGGCCGGTGACGAACAGGTCGATCGAGTGGGCGGCCCTGGACTGCAGGCTGTTGACGTCCCCGGCGAAATTCTTGAGCAGCTCCCCAAAGCTGGGCTGGTCCGGGCTTTGGGCAGCCGGGGCGAGCATCCCCTCGCGGATGGCCTGGGTCCGGGTCTCGCCCCGCCCGGTGAAGTCGCGGATCAGCTCGACAGCCATCGCCCCTCAGTTTCCCTGAGGCGGGGCCTGGCGTTTCAGGTCGCGCCGGAGCTTGAGCACCTGTGGCACGTACTGGCGGGTATCGCGCGGCATGCGGCCCTGCTCCACGGCTTCGGGGCCGGCGTTGTAAGCCCACAGGGCCACCTCGGTAGAGTGGAAGCGATCGAGCAGGGAACGCAGATAGCGCGTCCCCGAGGCGATGTTCTGCTCGGGGTCGAAGCGGTCGCCCACGCCCAGTTTGCTGGCGGTGGCCGGCATCAGCTGCATCAGGCCGGCGGCGCCGGCGCGCGAAACCGCCCGGGGGTTGCCCCCCGATTCCACATAGATCACCGCCCGCACCAAGTCGGCGTCGAGCTGGTGCAGTTCGCTGTGGCGCTCGATCAAAGGGTCGTAGCGCCGCACGCGGGAAAGGGCATCGCTGTTGAGCCAGGGGGGGAGAGCGATCAGCGGGGCGGCGGGCCGGGCTGGCTGCCGGGATTCGGGAACCGGCTGGTCGAGGCTGCGCCCGATGATCCGGGCTGCCGCCTGCTGCTGGTAACTGCGGCTCAGGATCGCCGTCAGCGGGTCGAGTTCCTCGGCCCGGACCCGATGGCCCTGGAAAAAGAGCAGGCCGCAGAGCAGGCCGCCGCGCCCGGCGCTTTTGATCAGCCCCCAGCGCATCTCTAGCCCACCACGTCGATCAGCTGGCCGGGCCGGCCCCCGCCCAGGGGCGGCAGGGGCGGGACCGAGCCGCGGCCGGTATAGGTGCCGAGCCGGCTGTTCTGGGCGGCCGAACGGAAGGCGGCAAAGACCTGCGATAGGGCCTGGGTCTCTTCGTCGGAGAGCACGGATTGCAGCCCCGGCTCGGAAGTGACCTGGGGGCCCTTGATCCTGGACAGGCCGCGCTCCGCTTCGGCGGGGTTGGGGACGCCGGCATCCCGACCGGCGGGGTCGGCGGCGATGCGGTCGAGTCTGGCGCCGGTTATGGGCCGCGCGCCAGACAGGCCGGGCTGAACTCTCTGGATGTCCATCTCCACCTCCTGTCCCTCAGATGCTGAGGGCTTTGTCAGTCATGTCCTTGGCGGCGCTCATCGCGGTGACATTGGCCTCATAGGCCCGCGAAGTGGCGATCAGATCGACCATTTCGGTGACGACGTTGATGTCGGGATAGACCACGTAGCCGTCTTCGCGCGCGTCGGGATGGTTGGGGTCGTAGACCAGGCGGGGCTTGGTAGGTTCTTCGCGCACCTCCTGGGTGATCACCCCGGAACCGACCGCCATTTCGCCTGGACGGGGTTCGGGTTCGGGCAGGTGGCCGCCATTGGTCAAGGCCAGCCGGCTCTGCTGATCGGCCAGCACGGTCGAGAACTTGGCCAGTTCGGGGGATTCGAGCATGACCACGCGGCGCCTTTTGTAAGGCCCTCCCTCGTCGGTGCGGGTGGTGTCCACATTGGCGATGTTGCTGGAGATGGCCGTCAGCTTGCGCCGCTGGGCGCTCAGGCCCGAGGCGCTGATGTCGAGGGAGTCGAAGATCTGCATGGCCCTGGCTCCTTATTGCGAACGCCCGGTGATGCTCTTGCGCAGGCCGCTGAACTGGCGCTGGATCAGGGTGCTGCCCACGTTGAAGAAGAGGTGGTTCTCCGCCAGGCCGGCCATCTCCTTGTCGATGTCGACGTTGTTGATCCCGGAGTCGTTCACCTCGGACTGGGGCTCGAAGATCTCGGGGTTGGCGATGGCTTTGGGGATGGCGATATGGCGCAGGTCGCTGGTATTGCCCTGCACCGGGGCTTGGTGGACGAAGGAGTTGAGAAAGTCCTGGAAGCGCAGGTCCTTGGCGCGGTAGCCCTTGGTCGAGACGTTGGCGATGTTGTTGGCGATGATCCGCTGGCGCACCTGGGTCACGTCCAGCACCGCGTCGAGCACCGGGACCTTGGTTTTGTCGAAAATGACCTGGTCGAGAAACATGGCTTCCCTCCCGCCTTTCCGGGCAGAATACACCGTTGGCTGCGGTGGGGAGCAAGTCTTATGCCATGTCCTGGATTTTTGGTTTTAAGTCGATGTGGAAGAGGGAGTTGTACTTGCCAGACGAGGGGGGGATCAGCGCTGGGGAAAGGGCGAAAAGAGGAATAAAAGAAAAGGGGGAGAGGAAAGTATTGCCAGGCCCTGGTTCAGGCCGGCGGATCGCCCACCCGCCGGCTCAGGCGCACCGTCCGGCTCTGGCGCTGGTGCAGGCTGGCCAGCATGTCGCCCAGCAGGTTATGAATGACTTGACATCGCGTGGATAATTTATATATGATATAACAAATGATATATCAACTTATAGCTACCTTGAGGTTATAGCTCTGATGCCAAAGCTGACAAATAGCCTGATCACTACCGAGAAGCCTCTCGATGATTATCCCGAGCGAGTCAAGAAATTGCGCAGCCTGTTGGGCTTGACCCAGCAGGCATTGGCAGCCCGCCTCGATGTGTCCTTTGCTACAGTGAACCGCTGGGAAAACGGTCAGGCCAAGCCTTGGCAGCGTTCATGGAATCAGCTCCGCCAGTTAGAAAAGGGGTTGGTCGAGAGGAAAACTCACCATTCTGAGGAAGAGGAGAAGCCAATTGCGTTACTCGATTTTGCGGCGCGGCCAGAGATCGTGAAGGTATTAGCCGAAGGGGAGAGGCTCTCCTTCGGCTACCTGATGAACCCGGCTTTTGCCACGGAAATCTCCAGCATCCATCCCTTGCCGCACCAGCGCATCGCAGTATACGACCACCTGCTCAAGCAGCCGCGCCTGCGTTTCTTGTTAGCCGATGATGCGGGGGCCGGCAAGACCATCATGTCTGGCCTCTATATCCGCGAGATGCTCTCGCGGCGCCTGCTGCGGCGTATTCTCATCGTGACGCCAGCCGGGTTGGTGGGGAACTGGCGGCGCGAGTTGGGCACGTTGTTCAGTCTCCAGTTCCGCATCGTCAGCGGAGCAGATGCGCGGCACGAGAACCCCTTTGCCGGCGAAAACAGCGATCACCTCATCATCAGTATGGACATGCTGGCGAGTAATCGGGTGTTCGCCCGTCTCCAGGAGCAAGCAGTCATCCCTTATGACTTGATCATTTTTGACGAGGCGCACAAGCTGTCTGCCGATCGCGGCACGGACCTCCGGGTCCGAAAGAGGGATCGGTACTGCCTGGCCGAAACCCTGGCTGGGGTCGAGGTCAACGACGACCGCTGGCGGTTGGAGTGGAGTGCCCATCATTTCCTGCTGCTCACAGCTACCCCCCATATGGGGAAAGACTACCCCTACTACGCGTTATGGCGCCTCCTAGAACCAGAGATCCTCACCACTCCAGAAGCCTTTGCCGATTTTCCAGCGGAGCAGCGGCAACTCCACTTCCTCCGCAGGACCAAAGAGGAGATGGTCCACCTGGATGGTCGGCCACTTTACCCGCGGAGGAATTCGGATACCCTTGGGTACGATCTGAGCCAGGGTGAGGTCAGCGAACAGACCCTGTACGACGAGACCACCGAGTATCTGCGGGCGGTGTACAACAGAGCCAAGCTGCTCAACCGGGGAGCTGCCCGGCTGGCCATGGGCGTGTTCCAACGCCGGCTGGCGAGTTCAACCTATGCACTGCTGCGGTCGTTCGAGCGCCGGATTGAGAAGCTGGACCGGCTCATCGAGGAGCTGCAGGGCGGCCAGATGACCGCCGAACAACTGGTCCTGCTGCAACAGCGCATCCATGAGGACGACGATGTCCTCGATCACCAGACAGCAGACGATGAAACGCCCGAAGACGGCCGGGAGCAGAGCGAGGTGGCGGAGGAGAAACTGCTGCAGGGGGTCGTGGCAGTGTCGCTTGCAGATCTCTTGGCAGAGAAAGCAGAGGTGCAAGGTCTCCTCAGCCTGGCGAGGAAGATCTGCGACCTCGGACAGGAATCCAAGTTCGACAGGTTATGTGAGATCCTGAGAGCCTCGGACTTTGCTGGAGAGAAGTTCATCGTTTTCACCGAACACCGGGACACCCTCGAATTCCTCGTCAAGCGCCTGGCCGGCATGGGGTATACTGGGCAGGTGGCTCAGATCCATGGCGGGATGCACTACACCCAGCGCGAGGAGGAGGTCGAGCGGTTCCGCCAACCCGTGGCCGAGGGGGGGGCGCGCTTCCTCATCTGCACCGATGCAGCGGGAGAGGGCATTAACCTCCAATTCTGCTGGATCATGATCAACTACGATGTGCCGTGGAACCCGGCCCGGTTGGAACAGCGCATGGGCCGCATCCACCGCTATGGGCAGGAACACGATCCAGTGGTCATCCTCAATCTGGTCGCCCCGGGGACCCGCGAAGGCAAGGTGCTCCAGGTCTTGCTCGCCAAGCTCGAAAAGGTCCGCCAGGAGCTCCATTCCGACAAGGTCTTCGACTGTATCGGCCGGCTCTTTCTAGGGGTGTCCATCAAGAGATATATGGAGTTGGCAGTAACCTTGGGATCTGAGGAGGTCGCCCGCGAGTTGGATGGCCGGTTGACGGTGGAACAGGTCCAGGCATTGGCGGCGCAGGAGCAGTCGTTGTTTGGCGGCGGCGGCGATATCGCCAAAGAGCTTCCCCGCTTGCGGGCAGACCTGGAGCGCGAGGTCTACTTCCGGTTGATGCCTGGCTACGTGCGGCAGTATATCCAGCAGGCAGCACCCCTGGTCGATCTCAAGATCGAGGGGGATATGGAGGGGACCTTCACCTTCCGGCCAGGGAGCAAAGGCGCATTCGACCCGCTGCTCAGCGTTCTGGAATCGTACCCGCAGGCCGTGCGGGAGCGTTTTTCCCTAGCCCGGCCTGCAGATCGCCATGCCGCCATCTGGCTCCATCCGGGGGAAGCGGTTTTTGAGTGTTTCCGCAGTCTGGTGGGTGAGCGGTTGGCAAGGGAAGGCCAGCGCGGAGCGGTTTTTGTAGACCCAACGGCGGAAAAACCCTATCTCTTCCATCTGGCGCTCATTTCGGTCGTGCGCAAGGCCGATGCCCAGCTTCCAGGATTGGCAAGGGAGGAGTTGTTGGCCTGTCAGTTGGTCGGGGTCAAACAGTACGAAGGCGCGGAGTTGGTCCTCTGCCCGATTGAGCATCTCCTCCTGCTCAAGGGCGGGCACGGCCTGCCTCCGAGTGCGCAAGGGCTGGCGCTGGGCGCCGCCGAGGAGAAGGAAACAGCGCGGGCATACCTCGCCGAAAGGGTGGCCCGCAACCTGGCCTTGGAATACAAGGAGCGGCTCCTGAAGAGCATCCCCGAACGAGAGGTGTTTATCGAACGCGGATTCAACTACCAGGAAGCGGATTTGGCGGCAGCCCGCGCCAAACACGCCGAAAAGGCGCGCAAGGGGAACCACCGTGCGGTGGAGGCGCTGGAACAGGTCAAGCGCCAGCAAGGGCAACTGGCCGGCCAACGCGAACAAGCGCTGGCGGTGTTGCGGCGGGAACCAGAGCTAATCGCTCCGGGGGGCGTAGAGTTCCGGGGACACGCTCTAGTCGTGCCCTCTTCGGATCCTGTGGAACTCAAACAGCATGAGGCTAAGGTCGAACAGGTGGCGATGCAGGTTGCGCAGGTATTTGAGGAGGCTGCAGGCGGCAAAGTGCTCGATGTCCATACACCGGCCTTGGCCCGGGTTGCAGGGCTGCAGGATAATCCAGGTTTTGACCTGTGGTCGATCTACCCTGGGGGCGAAAAGCGGGCCATCGAGGTAAAGGGCCGGACGGAGGTGGGGGCGGTGGAGGTATCGGCGAATGAGTGGGCGAAGGCCTGCAATATGCGTCAGGGATACTGGCTCTACGTGGTCTATGCGTGCGCCACGTCCACGCCGAGGCTGGTCCGGGTGCAGGACCCTTTTGACTGTCTGCTGGCCAAGGCAAAGGGAAGTGTGCTAATTGGGGTGCGAGAAGTAGTAGAGGCTGGAATAGCTTGAATAGCCGAGGTTGAGGGAGGGTTATGGACGACAACGAACTTGAGCAACTCCTGACTGATTTAGAATCAGACAGGGCCGAGAGAAAAGAGTCTATATCGGACCCCAGCAAAATACGGGAGGCCATCTGTGCCTTTGCCAACGATATGCCAGACCACCGTTTGCCCGGGGTTCTCTTCATAGGGGCAACAAGCGATGGACAGCCGGCAGGGCTAGAGATAACCGACCAATTACTCTTGACCCTGGCCCATATGCGTTCAGACGGAAACATCCTGCCTTTCCCCGTTATGAATGTCCAGAAGAGGACGCTGAAAGGCGCGGAGATGGCGGTGATCACGGTATCCCCATCAGACGCTCCACCAGTCCGCTATCATGGTCGCGTGTGGATTCGCGTGGGACCTAGGCGGGCAACTGCCACCATCGAAGAGGAGAGACGGCTCAATGAAAAGAGGCGATTCAAGGATCTCCCATTTGACATTCGTCCCAACACTAGTGTTGGCGTGCAAGCTCTCGACGAGATGACCTTCCGCAGGATCTACCTTCCTGCTGCAGTAGCTCAGGACGTGCTAGAGCAGAATCCTTTTGTTGGCCTAACAAGAAGATAGCGCATTTCCAGCGACACCCCGCCAGCTTCACCTAAAATGTGTCCGGTAGTGAGTATCCAAGAGAGCGTCGACGTAACCTCTGCTCCCACGGAAATCCGCAGGCCCGACTACCCCTTGGTAGCACTACAGCAACTCGCTCGAAATGCTGTCCTCCACCGGTCATACGAGAACACCCATGCCCCAGTCCGCCTGTACTGGTTTGCGGATCGCGTGGAAATCCAGAACCCAGGTGGTCCGTTTGGACAAGTGACGCGACAGAATTTTGGTAGATCAGGTGCCTACGACTACCGCAATACCCATCTTGCGGCGGTCATGAAGGAATTGGGGTATGTCCAGCAATTCGGCATGGGGATCGCCCTGGCCCGCAAGGCGGCGCTGGAAAATGGCAATCCACCCATCGAATTTGAGATAGAGGACACCTTCGTGACTGTGATCATCAGGAGGGTACCATGAGCGTTCCGGTCATCACTTTCTTCAACAACAAGGGCGGTGTTGGCAAGACCTCAATGATCTATCACCTCTCATATATGTTTGCCGATCACGGATTGCGGGTTCTGGCCGCGGACCTGGACCCTCAATGCAATCTCACCGCGGCTTTCATCGACGAGGAGAGATTAGAAGAGGTTCTCAGGGGAAACCAGCGGGTACGGACGATCTATGGTGCTGTTCAGCCGCTGAAACGCGGAACGGGTGACATCGCAGACCCCTCGCTGGAAGAGATCAATGACAACCTGCGCCTCATAGCAGGAGACCTTGCGCTTTCCTCCTTCGAGGACCACCTGGCCGAATGCTGGCCAAAGTGCCTTGCCTCAGACGAACGGGCCTTCCGGGTGATGTCGGCCTTTTGGCGCGTCCTGCAAAAAGCAGCCACAAACTGGGCAGATGTCGTACTTATCGACCTCGGCCCAAACCTGGGTGCCACCAACCGCGCGGCATTGATCGCATCGGATTTTGTCGTGATTCCGCTCAGTCCAGATCTGTTTTCGCTGCAAGGGTTGGAGAACCTGGGACCAGCGCTGAAAACCTGGCGAGCCGATTGGCAGGAGCGTGTGCCCCGCAATCCCGCTTCGGATTTAATACTTCCACCAGGAAAGATTGTGCCTGTTGGGTACATGGTGTTGCGGCATTCCATCCGCCTAGATCGTCCCGTCAAGGCCTACGAAAAATGGATGGCCCGCATTCCTGAGACCTATAACAGAGCCGTCCTCGATCGACCACCAGCGCCCGATATCAATATCGATAACGACAACGACTGCATTGCCAAACTGAGAGACTATCGGAGCCTCATGCCACTGGCTCAGGAGGCCAGGAAGCCGATGTTTTTTTTGAAGCCCGCGGATGGGGCAATGGGGGCGCATATCCATGCGGTTCAGGATTTGTACAAGGACTTCTTGAGACTCGCCAAGATTATCGCTGGCCGTACCGGCCTTAAACTTGAGTGAACCATGACCGACACTCCTCGTCTCATCGAACACGCCTTTCCGCTGAAGCAGACCTCGCTGGACTCGGTCCACGAGAAGAACGTGCGGCACGGGCATATCTCGACCCTCCACATCTGGCCGGCGCGCCGGCCCCTGGCGGCCTGCCGCGCAGCGCTGATCGCCACGCTCCTGCCCGACCCCAGCGCCCAGCCCAAGCCCGAGGGCATGTCCGACGAGAACTGGCAGCAGGAGATCATCCGCCGCCGGCAGGAATTGTGCGAGAAGATCGGCGGCAAGGTGGTGAAGAAACCTGAAAAGAAGAAGATGCCCAATGGGCAGGTGGTAGAGAGGGACAAGGAGAGCACCGAGGGGGGGATTTTGCACTGGGGCCGGGAGACCGAGAATGCCAAGGAGTTGGAGTGGTTCCGGCAGGAGATTCGCAAGGCGTACGGGGGGTGGGCGCCCAGGGTGCTCGATCCCTTTGCCGGGGGTGGGGCGATTCCGCTGGAGGCCATGCGCCTGGGTTGCGAGACCACCGCGGTGGATATCAATCCAGTGGCGTGGTTCATCCTCAAGTGTACGCTCGAATACCCCCAGAAGCTGGCTGGCAAGAGCTGGCCCCTGCCGGGCTTTATCCTCGAAAACGACCAGTTTATGGAGGCTTTCTACAAGGCGCACCCACAGCTGGTGGGACGGACGAAGAAGACCAAGAAGCAACTCGAAAAGGAAGCTCAGGCGCCCAATATGTTCGACCGGCCCGACACTGGGCACGCGCCCAAGGCGGACCTGGCCTGGCAGGTGCGGGCCTGGGGGCAGTGGGTGCTGGACCGGGCCCGACGGGAGTTGGCGGGGTTTTATCCGGTCTATGCGGACCTTGAGCCGGTGGACAAGCGAGTCCCCAAGCCCTTTGAGCCGCAGCCCATGCGCCTCGTGCCCTTGAGGGAGAATGGCACGCCCGACACCGAGGCGCTGAATGCCGAGTTCGGCAAGGAGTACCTGGCGGATCTGCGCAACCCGCGCTGGGTAGCCAAACCCACGGTGGCGTACCTGTGGGCGCGCACGGTGCAGTGCAAGAACTGCCGGGCATCCTTGCCTTTGCTCAAGACCCGGTGGTTGTGCAAGAAGGACAAGAAGCGGGTGCTGCTGACTATGAAGGTAGTGGAACAAGTAGGGCAGGCGGTAGGGCAGGCGGTAGGGCAGGCGTCTCTGCCTGGCCATGATAGAGAAGGACAGGCACAGAGGCCTGTCCCACCAGAAGAAGATAAGGAGTTCACTCCCCCAAAAGGCAAAGAGCCCACTCCCCCAAAAGGCAAAGAGAGCCCACTCTCCCAAAAGGCAATGAGCCCACTCCCCCAAAAGGCAAGGAGCCCACTCCCTCAAAAGGCAAAGAGCCCACTCTCCCAAAAGGCAAGGAGCCCACTCTCCCAAAAGGCAAGGAGCCCACTCTCCCAAAAGGCAAGGAGCCCACTCTCCCAAAAGGCAAGGACATTTTAAACATCTACAGGCGAAAGCTTCCTCATTGGCGGATAGAGGGAGCAATTTACTTCCTGACCTGGCGATTGCATAAGAGGCAGCAGCCATTGGAGCCGGCAGAGCGCCAGCTAGTGGTTGAATCCTTGAGCCATTTCGACGGCACTCGATACACCCTGTACGCCTACGTAGTAATGGACGATCATGTCCATGTGCTGGTTGAGCCGCTGGCTGGGTGGGAATTGAGTTCGATCACGCACTCTTGGAAATCTTTCACGGCCCACCAGCTTCAGCGACAATATGGGCGGCAGGGAGCAGTCTGGCAGGATGAGTCCTTTGATCGGATCGTGCGGGATGAGGAGGCCCTGTTGGCAGAAGCACGGTACATTCAGAAGAATCCGCTCAAGCGTTGGCCAGAGACTCAGGATTATCCGTGGATGGGGTTCCCGCAATGGGAAAACGAAGGTGACAGGGTAGGTGAGGCAGATGAAGCATACGGAACAGTTAAGGTAGGAGAAATCCGTAGGGCAGGCGTCTCTGCCTGCCCAAGAGTGGTCTTTGATGTCCAGACGAATGTACCGGTACAAGGGGGCAATACAGCCCAGCGGCGGGAACACGACAAGCGGCTCGGGGCAGGGACCATGTCGCGGTCTGGGGCCAAGTGCCCTTGCTGCGGGACGATCATGACCATGGAGGATATCCGGCTGGAAGGGCAGGCGGGGCGGCTGGGGGCGGTGAATACGGCGGTGGTGGTGGATGGGCAGAAGGGGAAGGAGTATAGGTTGCCGACACTTCATGAATTGGAACTAGTAGCGCAGGCCTCTATCGTAGCGCAGGCCTCTGTGCACCACGAATAAAAAGGGTTGTCCTACTCTTGATGAAGCCCTCCAAAGGGTGTTTGGGGAGATTCCGTTTGGGGTGCCGGAGGAGGACACGCCGGTAGGCGGCAGCCGTCAAGGTGGGGGTTCGCCGTTCACCGTCTATATCTACGGCTTGACTAAGTGGAAATCTTTATTTACCACTCGCCAGCTTTTGGCGTTGGGGATGTTTGTGAAGTGGACGCGAGTGGCGAGGGAGGAGTTGGCTAAGGAGAGGTATCCGGTTGAGTGGGTAGAGAGCATTGTCGCTTATCTGGCTGTACTCAACGACAAGGTTGCTGACTACAACTCAAAGGTCTGTGTTTGGCATATTTCCGGAGAAAAAATCGGCCATACCTTTACCCGTTTTGCGTTGCCGATCACCTGGGACTACACCGAACTTGCGGTTATCAATGACGTTGGGGGGGCTTTCTCAGCCCAACTCGACTGGATGTCGCGATATGTAGGGCACGCCCTTATTGCCGGTTCAGGTGCCGAAAGCCCTTTGGTGCAGAATCGGTCCGCCATTGAAACCACCACTGAAACCACAGTAGGCGGCTATGATGCAATTGTGACTGACCCGCCGTACTACGATGCGATTCCGTACTCGGACCTGATGGACTTCTTTTATGTTTGGCTGCGCCGAACGCTACACGGCTTGTCTGATGATCTGGACAAAGCATTCAGCAGTCAGCTTTCACCCAAATGGAGTCACGAAAAGAGCGATGGAGAGCTGATCGACGACGCGAGTCGCCACGGAGGGGACAAGGGCAAATCTAAGGCTGTTTATGAAGACGGCATGGCGCGGGTTTTCCTGGCATGCAACAAGGTCCTCAAACCAGATGGGAAGGTAGTGGTTGTGTTCGCCCACAAGCACCCGGATGCCTGGGAGACCTTGGTCTCTGCAATCATTCGCGCTGGCTTTGTAGTAGACGGGTCGTGGCCAATTCAGACGGAAATGAGTACCCGTATGCGCGCCAAGTCTTCCGCCGCCCTCGCCTCCTCTATCTGGCTGGTCTGCAAGAAGCGCCCCATCAACGCCCGGCCTGGCTGGGATACGCAGGTGCTGGAGGAGATGCAGCAGAATATCCGGGAGCAGTTGCGGGAGTTTTGGGATGCGGGCATCCGTGGGCCGGACTTTGTCTGGGCGGCGACAGGGCCGGCGCTGGAGGCGTACAGCAAACATCCGGTGGTCAAAAAGGCCAATGAGCCTGGGCCATTGACGGTGACCGAGTTCCTCACCCAGGTGCGGCGGATGGTGGTGGACTTTGTGGTGGGTCGGGTGCTTTCGGGTGAGGAGACGAGTGGGGTGGAGGCGTCAGAGGCGGACCGGCTGGACGAGCCCACCGCCTACTATCTGCTCCACCGCCACGACTTTGGTCTGGACGAAGCCCCAGCCGGAGCGTGTATCCTCTATGCGGTCTCGTGCGGCCTTTCCGACCGGGAGCTGGCCGGGGCCTGGGACCTCATCGGTTTTGCCAAAGGCAAGTCCAGTGATGGGGATGAGGAGGAGGAGGAGGACGCCGACGCGGAGGCCGAGGGCGAGGAAGACTCGGGCAGCAAGATCAAGCTCAAGACCTGGGCGCAGCGCAAGGGCCGGTCCCTGGGGTACGAGGCGCCAGGGGGGCGGCCCGTTCCCCTGATCGACCGGGTCCACTGCCTCATGCACCTGTGGAAAGCTGGGGATCTGCAAAAGGTGGACGAGTACCTCGACGGCAATGGCCTGCGCCGGCAGGAGCCCTTCAAACGGCTGCTGCAGTCCCTCATCGAGCTTTCCCCGCGCGGCAGCGATGAACGGGCGCTGCTCGAATCCCTCAGTAATCATGTCCAGGGCAGGGGGGCGGTGAAGGACCAGGAACTCAGGATGGCGCTGGAGGATGTGGCATGATGAAAAAGCGCACCAAAGGAAAGGCCAAGGCTCCGGCAGCTCGCCCTGCGGTCCCCGTTGCCGCTGCCGATTATGGCCGCTTGGTAGCGGAAGTCTCCGGCCTCCTGGAGCAGGCGCGGCGAACCGCGGCCCGCGCGGTCAACAGCGTGCTCACCGCGGCCTATTGGGAGATTGGCCGGCGGATCGTGGAGCACGAGCAGGGAGGGAAGGGCCGTGCCGAGTATGGGGAAGAACTGCTGGGGCGTTTGTCGAAGGACCTGCGAGCCAGGTATGGACGCGGGTTCTCTGAACGCAATCTGCGCCAGATGCGGGCTTTTTACCTGGACTGGGAGATTGTCCAGACACCGTCTGGACAATTCGAGGCCCGCGCAAAATGCCCGACAGTGTCGAGCCTTTTGGAGGCGCGTGTAATATTCCCGAAAGTGTCGGGAGAATCTGAGGCTGAGACCAAGATTCGGCAGACAGTGTCTGCCGAATCTGCGCAATCTATTGTTTATACTCAAGTAGTATCTTCTTCTGACACTGTGGCGTCCGATATTTTTCCCCTCTCCTGGTCCCAGTACGTGCGCCTCATGTCCGTGGAGAAACCCCAGGCGCGCGCCTTCTACGAGTCAGAGGCCATTCGCGGGGGATGGTCGGTGCGCCAGTTCGACCGCCAGATCAGCACCCAGTTCTACGAGCGGGCGGTGCGCTCGAAGCGCCCTGAGGCACTCCTGGCCCGCAGCCAGGCGCCCCAACCTCAAGATTTGGTTTCCGCCGAGGAGGAGATCCGCAATCCCTACCTGCTGGAGTTCCTGAACCTCAAGGATGAATACAGCGAGACCGATCTGGAGGAAGCCCTCATCCGCCATCTGGAGGAATTCCTTCTGGAGCTAGGCACCGGCTTCGCTTTTGTCGCCAGGCAAAAGCGGATTCGCGTCGGCAACTCGTGGTATCGCATGGACCTGCTGCTCTACCATCGCCGGCTGCGGTGCCTGGTGGTGATCGACCTCAAGACCGGGGCCTTCACCCATGCCGATGCGGGTCAGATGAATCTCTATCTCAACTATGTCAGGGAGCATCTGACCATGCCGGACGAAGCCGAACCCGTGGGCATCATCCTGTGCAGCGACCAGGACGATGCCGTAGTGAAGTACGCGACCGGGGGGATACGCACGCGGGTATTTGCGTCGAAGTATCTCACCAGCCTGCCGACCGAGGAGGCCTTGAGGCAGGAAATCCTGACGACCCAGCGCGCGATCCGGGCGCGGTGGAAGGAGGAGAAACCAGGTTTGGAGACCAATTAGGAAATCAGCGCATGAGAGATCAGGCCCTGACCTTCCTTCGCCAGGCCATTGGCCGGCCCGATGTTGAGTTCCGGTCGGGTCAGTGGGAGTGCATCGAAGCCCTGCTACAACGCCGGCGTCTGCTGGTTGTCGAGCGCACGGGGTGGGGCAAGAGCATGGTCTACTTTGTCGCCACCAAGATGATGCGGGACCAGGGTGGGGGGCCTACCCTGTTGATCTCGCCGCTCTTGTCGCTGATGCGCAACCAGATCATTGCGGCCCACCGTCTGGGGATACGGGCGGAAACCATCAACTCCGCCAACCGCGGGGACTGGGAGCGGGTAGTTCCGCTGATCCACCAGAATCAGGTGGAGAGTTAGTGAAAAAGGGCAAGTACCACGACGGCCGTTTTGCCGATGCGTTGGTCGAGGCCACCGCCGGAATGTTGCAGACTTGGGCCCCCGAGCCCCGGCCTAGGTGGGTTGCCTGTGTTCCGTCCCTCGGGCAGCCAAACCTCATGCCCGATTTCGCCCGCCGTCTGGCGTACCGGCTCAAGCTGGAGTACGTGCCCTGTTTGCGTAAGGTGTGCCAAAACCGGCCGCAGAAGGAGATGGAAAACAGCTTTCAGCAGGCCCACAATCTAGATGGGGCATTCGAGTTGGACTCCCAGTTGGCGCGCAGGGAACCCGTGCTGCTCTTGGACGATATCGTTGACTCAAGGTGGACGATCACGGTAATCTCGGCGCTCTTGCGCAGGGCCGGCTGTCCAATCGTCTACCCGATGGCATTGGCCTTGACCGCGCCGCGGCAGGCATAGGGAGGAAAAATGAACTCTTTGAGCTCGTCTGAGGACGCAAAGGCAATCCTGCTCCTCTGTGGTCACGTTGGCGGGGAGGAAGGACCAAGACCGCTGACGCTCTCCATGTACAACCGCTTGGCCCTGTGGCTGAAAGACCATGGACACCGGCCCAGGAATCTCATCGCTGGTTCGGCACTCGAAGAGCTTCAACAAGAGGCGCCCGACGGGCTAGACCTGACGCGAATTACCCAATTGCTCGAAAGAGGGGCTGCAGTTGCTTTTGCCATCGAGCGGTGGATGAACAAAGGTGTTTGGATATTGTGTCACAGCGATGCGGGGTATCCCCAAAGGCTGAGGAATCATCTGGGTGTTCATGCGCCGCCTATCCTCTACGGGTTTGGGCAACAGCAGTTGCTGGAAGCCGGCGGGCTGGCGGTGGTGGGATCGCGCAATGTGGACGACGAAGGCGGAGAGTTCGCTGCCGAGGTATCGCGGCGAGCCGCCAAACAGGGGATGGGCGTAATCTCGGGGGCCGCCCGGGGGGTCGATCAGATCGCCATGCGCAGCGCCCTTGAAGAGGGTGGGATAGTTGTTGCGGTGTTAGCTGACAGCTTGTTGCGGACTGCCCTTCAAGCTGAGGCTCGCGAGGCGATTCGGGCCAAAAAGCTATTGTTGGTCTCATCTTTTCAGCCGGAAGCTGGATTCCATATTGGTAGCGCCATGGAGCGCAACAAATACATCTACGGGTTGAGCGATTTTGCACTGGTGGTGAGTGCGGAACACGAAACAGGAGGAACTTGGTCCGGAGCAGTCGAGGAACTTAAACGCGACCCTCATATTCCTGTTTTTGTGCGCATGGAGGGCAAGATCCCCAGAGCGAATGAGGAGTTGGTCAAGAAGGGCGCGATTCCCTTTCCCGAAAAACCATGGTTGGTGCCGTTCTCTGAACTCCTGAGCGATGCCCTGGCCAAAACAGAGGCTGGGGCCGAAAAAATCACGCAAGGTGACCTGTTTGGCGGCTCTCATGTCGCGGAAGCCGTTCCGACCCAGTCGGTGGACATCGGGATACAGGACGAGGCCAGCCAGGATACGGCTCAGCCGGTTACGGTGTTTGAGGCGGTCTTGCCGGTGTTGTTAGGTGCCTTGGAACAACCTCAGAAAGCTGATGACCTGGCCGAGATGTTGGATGTACAGAAGACTCAGTTGGACAAATGACTCAAGAGAGCTATCGACGTCGGGGTGGTCAAAAAGATCGCCCGGCCTGTGCGGTTTGTCAGTATCGCATCTGAAAGCACGGGCCTACTCTACCGGATAGGGTGAAGGCATGGAAAAACCCCAGTGGAAACCCTGGCACGAGGCGATCAAACTCCGCGAGGATCTGCGCTCCGGCGACCTGCCCCTCCACCTTTTTGCCGCGGACCTTTACGAAGTGGTGATGCAGCGAGGGGAGCAGCCCATCTACGAGAATCCACAGGAGTTTTTCGCCCTCACCTTTCCCACCTACAACCTGCGCCAGTTGGTGCGGGACGTGGTGCTGCGCCTGGCCGGCAAGAACGACAAGGCCGTCCGCCAGTTGGAACTGACCTATGGCGGCGGCAAGACCCACACCCTGATCACCCTCCGCCATCTGGTGCATGCCCCAGATAAACTCCCGGATCTCCTAGCAGTATCAGAGTTCGTCCAAGAAATCGGGGAAAAGCCTTCCCAATGCCGGGTGGCAGCTCTGTGCTTCGACAAGTTGGACGTGGAAAAGGGGATGGAGATCTCGTCGCCTACAGGCGAGGTGCGCCTGCTCAAGCAGCCCTGGAGCGTGTTGGCGTATCAACTCGCCGGGGACGAGGGGCTGAAGCTGTTGCACGCCGACAACAAGGCCGAGGAACGCGATTCGGCGCCTGCCGAGAACCTGCTCGCCGATCTGCTCAGACTGCCGGCCAAGGACGGTTTGGGCACCCTGGTCCTTATCGATGAGCTGTTGATGTTCGCCCGCGAGAAGGTCCGCCTCGACCGGGGTTTTGAAGACAGCCTGGTAAACTTCTTCCAGTACCTCACCCAGGCGGCGGTCAAGGTGAATCGCTGCTGTATCACCGCATCCCTGCTCGCCACCGATCCTGCGAAACTAGACGATACCGGCAGGAGAATCCTGAATCGATGCCGAGAGGTATTCAGCCGGCAGCAAGAAGAGATGATTCAGCCGGTCGAGAAACAGGACGTCGCCGAGGTACTGCGGCGTCGGTTCTTTACGGCCCAATCGCTGAAAGGGGACTTTCGCCCGCAGGTAATCTCCGCTTTGAAGGGTATCCAGGAGTTGGATGAGCAGACCAAGCGCCAGGGGGCCGAGTCCGAAAGCCGGTTTCTGCAAAACTATCCATTTCATCCGGACCTCACTGAGGTGCTTTACGAAAAGTGGACAGAGCTGCCCAACTTCCAGAAAACGCGAGGGGTTCTGCGGACCTTTGCCCTGGCTCTGCGCGAGGCAGAAAAGTGGGACACCTCGCCGCTCATCGGGGTGCAGATATTCCTCAACGCCCCTGACAAACCGGGGCTTTCCCAGGCTATGCGCGAGTTGGTGGTGCCGGCAAATGGCCAGAATCAGGGAGATCAAGGCGCCAATTGGGGGCCGCTGTTAGAAGGCGAGTTAGGTCGGGCTAGGCAGATCCAAGGAGAATCAGTCGGCCTCAATCTCCGTGAGGTCGAGCAAGCGGTACTCGCCACCTTCCTGCACTCCCAGCCCATTGGTCAGAGCGCCAGGACCAGAGACTTGGTGTTGCTCCTGGGGGTTACCCGTCCAGACAAGATCGAATTGGAGAAGGGCCTGGCGCGGTGGGCTCAGGCAAGTTGGTGGTTGGATGATCTCTATACCACGGTGGCGGACGGCCAGTTGCCCGATACCTGGCGTTTGGGCAACCGGCCCAATCTGAACCAGATGCACGCAGTGGCTGCCAGGAACGTGGCTGAGGATATCGTCCGCGCCCGATTGGCAGACGATATCAGTAAGGAAAAGAGCCTTAGCGCTAATGCGTCGGCCGCCGGAGTCCACGTCCATACCCTCCCGGCCAAACCCAAGGACATCGAGGACGATGGCGGGTTCCACTACGCGGTCCTGGGGGCCGGTGCGGCGTCGGAATCGGGGAAGCCCAGCTCCGAAGCAAAGCGGTTCATCGAGGAGACCACCGGATCAGGCAAACCACGGGTATACCGCAATTCGGTCTTGTTGCTGACGCCCTCAAGGGATGGTCTTGAGCTGGCGATGGCGCGAGTGCGCGATTATCTGGGTTGGGAGATGGTGCGGGAGGAGATCAAAAAGCAGCAGCAGGACGGCAACGTAGATCCAGCAAGAGCGCAGACCTTGGCAATCAACATCGACAAGGCAAAGAAGCGAATACCGGAGGCGGTCCGCCAAGCCTACTGCATTGTGGTGACCGTTTCCGACAAGGATGAGATTCAGGCATTCAAGATCACGGTCAGCGAAGAGGCCCACTTCAATACCATTAAGAACGACAAACGCTCACGAGCCCAGGACACGGCCGTCACCGCAGAAGCCTTGCTGCCGGACAGCCCTTACAACTTCTGGCGGCCGGGAGAAGTTGCGCGCCGTGTCAAAGACCTATCCGGGGCTTTTGCGCAGATCCCTCGGTTGCCCAAGATGCTGAAGGCGAGTGCGATCACGGATACCCTGGTGGAAGGGTGTGATAGGGGTACCTTCCTCCTGCGCCTGACCCGTCCCGATGGGACGTTTCGCACCTGGTGGAAGGCGCGTCCCGACGACAACGCACTCAGCGATTCGGCGCTTGAGCTGGTCCTTCCTGAAGGAGCCGAGTTGAACGAGATCTCCCCGGCGTTGTTAGCCCCTGGGAAGCTGCCTGGCTTGTGGTCTGCAGAGGAGATCACGGTCGAGACAGCCACCAAGTACTTCAGTGGTGCAACCGTGGTACAGGTCGAGCGCGACGGGTATCAGGAGCCCATGCAGATCCCAAAGGCCGGGCCGGAAGTCGTGGAAAAAGCAGTCAGCGCGGCGGTTGAAAGTGGGACCTTGTGGTTGCTTTCCGGTCCTGCAAGTCTCCTTGGAGAACCGGTCCCGCCTGGTATCTTGAGCCCTCAGGCGAAACTGTGTGCCCCGCCGGCAGCCATGCTGCCGGCCGGCATCCTGCCCGGGAACCTCGCTACCGCCTGGCAGGATGGCGCAGCGTCAGGGCTTGCCATCGCCACCAATCTCTCCATGCAGGTGGGAAAAACCCTACCTTGGAAAACCATCCGCGAGGTTATCTCCGGGGCGCTTCAGGCGCGCTTTTTGGAGTTGACCGAGGATTCTCAGGCATGGCCATGTGAATTCCCCTCTGCGCAGTTTGCCCGCTTCAGAGTTGCCAAGGGAACGAAGTATGGAGGCTCTGAGCAGAAAGAGGAAAAGGCGAGAGAGTATGCCTCCAAGCTCCGCATTGCAGAAACCGAATTGGCGGCAAGCCAGATTCAGGAGTTCGGCGACGTGGTGCCTGCGTTGGTGAAGATCAAGGCCAAAGCGAATATCCCCATCCGCTTCCATCTCCGCATCGAGGTGGGCGATGGGACCACTTCGCCGCCGGCGGAGTTGATCAAAGAAGTCAACCGCTTGCTCAAGGAAGTCAACGAGGGGCTACAGTTGAGCTGAAAAGAGCGTTCAGGCCGGCGGATCGCCCACCCGCCGGCTCAGGCGCACCGTCCGGCTCTGGCGCTGGTGCAGGCTGGCCAGCATGTCGCCCAGCAGGCCGGTGGAGAAGAGCTGGATGCCGACGATCACCAGCAGCATCCCCAGCATCAGGAGAGGGTGGTGGTTCTGGATATTGCCGTAAACGAAGCGCAGGTAGGCGATATAGGTGCAGATGCCCCCCCCGGCCAGGGCAGCGACCAGCCCCAGGCTGCCGAAGATGTGCATGGGCATGGTCATGAAGCGGACCACGAAGGTGATGGTCAAGAGATCCAGGAAGCCGTTGAGCAGGCGTTTGGCCCCGAACTTGGACTTGCCGAAGCAGCGGGGGTGGTGCTGCACCGGCAGTTCCCCCACCCGGTACCCGGCCCAGTGGGCCATGGCCGGCAGAAAGCGGTACAACTCGCCGTACAGATAGGGCAGGCAGTCCTCGGCCACTTCGCGGCGGTAGAGCTTGAGCCCGCAGTTGAAATCGTGGAGGCGGATGCCCGAGACCAGGGAGGTGACCAGGTTGAAGAAGCGCGAGGGCAGGGTCTTGTTGAGCGGGTCGCGGCGCTTCTTCTTCCACCCGGAGACCAGGTCCAGACCCGCATCGAGGGCTTCCAGCAGCCTGGGGATCTCTTCGGGGTCGTCCTGCAGGTCGGCGTCCATGGTGAGGATGAACTCGCCCTGCGCCTCCCTGAAGCCGGCTGCCAGGGCTGCGGCCTTGCGGTAGTTGCGCCTGAAACCCACGGCGCGAATGCGGGGATCGCGCTGGTGCAGGGACTGGATGACCGCAAAGGAGTGGTCGGTGCTGCCGTCGTCGACAAAGATCACTTCCGAGGCAAAGGGCAGGCGGTCCAGCACAATGCCGAGCTTTTCGCACAGCGGCGGCAGGCTCTCCTCCTCGTTGTACACCGGGATGACGACCGATAGGCCCAGGGGCGGTGGGCTGGCTGGGTTCATGGTCCTTCCTTCTGGCGGCGCTGGCGCAGGTTCTGGACCAGGCGCTGCAATTGCTCGTCCCGGGGATTGGCCTGGAGCAGGGGCTCGGCGGCCTGCAGGGCTTCCTGGATGCGGCGCTGGCCGGCCAGGACCAGAATCAGGTTGCGCTGCCAGCTCAGCTGGGCCGGTTCGAGGGATATGGCCTGCTTCAACAAGGTTTCGGCCTGTTCCAGCCGACCCTCCATCAGGTAGACCGCCCCCAGATTACCCAGGATCGTGGGGTTTTGGGGCTGCAGGCGGGCTGCCTGCTCCAGCCGGTCCAGGGCCTTGAGCAACTGGCTGGTTGCCTGGTATTCGATCCCCAGCCTCATCAGGGCCTCGGCGTCCTGCGGCTGCAGGGCGAGGGCCTCCTCCCAGGCGGCGATGGCGCCGGCGTGGTCCTGGCGCTGCTGGCAGGCCAGGGCCAACCACCGATGGCTCTGGGGGTTGAGGGGGTCCAGTTCCACGGCCCGCTGCAGCACCGGCACGGCCTGATCGGCATTCTTCTCCTGCCACCACAGGGCCTGGCCCAGCAGGCGCAGGGCCGGCGCGTTGTTGGGATGCAGTTCCAGGCTGCGCCGGAGCGCGGCCTCGGCCTCGGCGTAGCGCCTGCCCTCCAGATGGGCCAGGCCCAGGCTGTGGAAGTAGCGGAAATCCCAGCCGCGCCAGCCGATGGCCCGGACATAGTCGAGGGTGGCCCGGTTGGGCTGGCCTTCGGCCTGGTGCTGGCGGCCTCTAAAATAATAATGATCCCCGGCGGCGATGCACAAACCCCCGCACCCCCCGGCCAGGACCAGCAGGGCGCCGGCGCCCAGGGCCGCGGCGCGCCGGCCGGCACTTGCCAGATCGAGGGTCCGCCCCTGGCTTGCGCCGCGGTTGAGGGCCACGACCAGGCCGCCCAGCAACCAGAAGAGGGTGGCCGAAGCCGGATCTTGCAGATTGAAGCTGAAGGCGGAGTGCACCAGGGTGGCGATGAGGCCGGCCAGGCAGCCCCGGGTGAGAACGCGGATCTCGGGCCGGTCCTGCAGGCGCAGGCAGCGCCAGCCGCTCCAGATCATGGTGCCCAGCAGCCAGAGCATGGCGGCCAAGCCGGGCAGGCCGCCCTCGGCGGCGAATTCGAGGTACTCGTTTTCGGCTTCGTACGCCACGTTGGGGCGCTCGCCCATCAGTTGTTTCCAGGCCTGGTGCCGTTCGGCGGAGCGGTGGGCGGGCAGGAAGAGTTCGAAGTTGCCCGGCCCCACCCCGAGCAGGGGGTGGGTACTGACCAGGGCCAGAGCATCTCCCCAGATGATCAGGCGCTGGGCCACCGAGAAGTTTTCTGGATCGAAGCCGCTCTGGGCCCGCTCCCAGGTGCTCTGGGTGAGCTGGGAGAGGCTGCGGTAGAGGGTCTGTCCGCCGCCGCTGGGAATGCTGTCCAGCACCAGGCCCAGCGGGGCGCTGAGCAGGAGGGCGACCAGGGTGGCGACCAGGAGCTGATTTGACCTGCGGCTGGTGGGGACCAGGTGGGGCCAGAACCAGAAGCACAGGCCCGCAGCCAGGGCCAGCCAGCCGGCGCGGCTGGCGGCGACCACCAGGTGCGCTGCGGTGAGCAGCAGGGCCGTCCACAGCAGGGCCTGTTCCCATAGGCGGCGGCGCACGGCCAGCAGGGCCAGGATCAGGGGGATGAGCAGTTCCAGATAGTGGGCGACGAAATTGGGGTTGCCCAGGGTGGAGACCGGCAGGTCGCCGTAGATGGAGGGCAGCAGGTGAATGCCGTTGTGCTGGAGCAGGCCCAGCAGGGCCACCACCAGGCCGCTCAGGGCCGCGGTCCACAGGGCGCTGTAGGCGGCCGCCGGATCGCGGAAATGGTGCATGGCCAGCAGGCAGAGCAGCAGCAGCCATACCTGGGTGAGGAGCGCTTCGGCCCCCTGCGCCCGGTTGAAGGCCAGAGCCAGGGAGAGGAGCGCCAGCCCCAGGTAGGCCAGGAGGGGCCGGTAGAGGGGGAGGCGTTCCAGCAGGAGCCGCCCCTGGATCCCGGCCCGCACCAGCCACAGCCCCCCCAGCAGGCCGGCCATCAGGTGCAGGGCAGCCACCTTGCCGATGCGGTAGTCGGAGAGCTGGGGGGAGTAGAAAAAGGCGATCAGGACGATGAGGGCCGGCACCCCGGCTTCCAGCAGGGCTTCGCACAGATAGCCCAGGGCTTCGCCCCGCCCCCCGCCGGTGCTCAAGGCCTGCCGCGCAGCCTGGAGGTAGCCCCGCAAGCGCCCGCGCCTATCCTGATCGGCTGGATTCATCTTCGCTGTGGCTGTCGCCCCCGCGCAGGGCCAGGCGCACCACCAGCAGCCCCAACCCGCCGGAGACGATATTCAACTGCACGTCCTTCACTTCAAAGACCCGCTCCGGGGAGACCCACTGGATGAGTTCGTCGCCAGTGCCCACCAGGGAGGTGAGGAGCAGGGCCACAATATAGGCCCTGGGCGGGGGCAGGTCGAGGGAAAGAGCCCGGAGGAGGAAATAGCTGACCAGGCCGTATTCCACCAGGTGGAGCCGCTCGGCGGGAAAACGGGCAAAGCGGTGTAACAGATACGCGTAGACCAGGCCGATGGCCAGCAGGGCGGCATAGGTCTGCCGGCGTCTGGGCCGCACCTTGAGCAGCAGGAAGATCCCCAGCCCCACCACCCCCCCGATGCCCAGGTAGCGGACAGCCCCCTCGGTGTATTCGATGAGGGTTTTCCACACCTGGGGCATGAGGGGGATGGTGCTGTAGACAAAGGCGATGTAGAGCAGAGCCAGGCCCCAGGCGCGGCTGCGCTCCACCCCCAGCCGGAGGATGCGGGGCCAGGCCAGGGCAGCGATAATGGCGCCCAGCAGGGCGTAGGCGCTCAATTCCGCAGGGGGAAGCTGTCCAGCCCACAGGTAGAGATCCACCAGGCCCAGGCCCAGGCCCCTGGCCAGCAGCACCGCCTGTTCCAGCCCGTCCTGCAACCCGTGCCATCCCAGCCAGAGCCAGCCAGCCAGCGAGAGGCTGGCCTCGGGGTGGGTGGAACCCAGATGGAAGGTGGTCCACTCACTGGCCTGTGCGGGCCGGCCCTGCGGGTAGACCCTGAAGCGCCAGGGGTTGTAGAGGCACAGGGAGTTCCAGAAGGTCTCCTGGAAGGGCCCGTAACTGGGGGCGGTGCCGGTCTCGGTGATCTCCCCTTCCAGGTGATAGGAGCCTTCGCCCACCTGATACTCGATCGCGTAGTCCACCTGGGGGTCTCCGGTCCAGCGCAACTGGATGGAATAGCCCTCGCCCTGGTAGCTGAGGGTGTCCCCGTCGGCGGGGAAGAGGATGCGCGGCAGGCCAGCGGAGGCGGTGGCTGGTGGCGGGGCCGCAGCGCGGTGGTAGGGGCGCTTCTGGGTGTAGAGCAGCCATTGGTTGAGCAGGGTGCGCAGGCTGTCGGCCACCTGGGGGTGGTCGTCCAGCACGTCTTCGGTCTCCTGTGGGTCAGCCGCCAGGTCGTAGAGGGAGGTTGCGCCGCCGGGAGTGTGCCGCACCAGTTTCCAGCGTTGGGTGCGCACCGCCGCCACCCGCTGGCGGTACTGCTCGTCGTCGGCGGTGTACCCGCCGGCCGAGGACTCGCAGTAGATGGGCCGTTCCATCCAGCCGGGCTGGTCTTTGAGCAGGGGGACCAGCGAAGCGCCCTGGGCCCCGAGGGGGGTGGGTTGGCCGATCAGCTCCAGCAGGGTGGGCATGAGGTCGATGCACTGGACCGGCTCCACCACCACCCGGCCCGGGGGCAGAACCCCGGGGTACCAGAAGATGAGGGGGATGCGGATCACCTCGTCGAAGAGCCGGCCCTCCTTGAAGGTGGAGACGTGGCCGACCAGGTCGTGATCCAACAGTTCCTCGCCGTGGTCGGCCGAGACCACCACCAGGGTGTTGCGGTCCAGGCCCAGTTCCCTGAGGGTCTGCCGCAGCGGGGCGAAGAATTCCTCGTCGAGCTGGCGGATCTGGGCGTCGTACAGGGCCTCTATCCAAGATTTGTCCCCGGACCCGAAATCGGCGTCGCCGCGCACCAGCATCACGTTCTTTTTGACCGCGGCGATCTTCTCCCCGGCCAGGAATTTTCTGTAGAGGCCGGCCAGGGAAAAGCCGGGTCCGTACTCGGGGGGAAGAAACATCGACTCATAGACCGGCTTGGGATCGTAGGGCAGGTGCAATTCGCGGTAGTGGTAGTAGAGGAAGAAGGGCTGATGGCGGGGGGCCTCTTCGGCGAGCCATCTGAAGAGGATCTGGTCGCCGTCTTGGATATAGCGGTTGCGCTCAGCGTACGGCTCAAAGCCCAGATTGCCGAAATTGGGGATGTCGGTGAGGAAGAAGATGTCCGGGGCAGAGTACCCGGCGGCCCTGAAGGCCTCGGGCAGGGTGGTCACCTCCGGGTCGAGTTCCTGGCTGCGGATGTCCACCCCGTGGGTGGGGGCGTAGAGGGAACTGAGGATGGAGATCAGGCCGGGCGAGGTCCAGCCCGAGCTGGTGAAGGCCTGCTTGAAGAAGACCCCCTCGCTGGCCAGGCTGTCCAGGTGGGGGCTGGTGGGATGGGGATACCCGTAGTACCCGAGGTGGTCCGGGCGAAAGGTGTCCACGGTGATCAACAAGATATTGGGGCGCGGGTCGGCCGCCCCGCAGGGCAGGGCCAGGAGCAGGAGGATGAGCAGGCTCTTGGTCAAAAGGGGACCTTTCGCTCGACCCACAGGGTGACGCCGAGGAGGGTCAAAACCGCGGCGGCGAGGAGGAGGGCCCCCGCCAGCAGCTGTCCCTGCAAAAAGGCCTGGCCGCTGCTGCCCAAGAGCAGGATGAGCAGGGCAACGCCCAGGTCCACCTGCAGGTGGCTCCAGCCGGCCCGGGTGAGGCGCTGGTACAGGTGGAGGTTGTGGGCCCGCAGGAGATTCTCGCCCCGCAGGGCGCGGCGCCCCAGGGTGTAAGTGGTGTCGTAGAGGTAGCAGCCCAGGGGCAGGGCCATGATCCACAGCGGCAGGCCGGCCTCTTCGCCCAGCACCCCCAGCCCCGCCAGCCAGAAACCCAGGCAGAGGGCGCCCACGTCGCCCATGAAGATGCGGGAGGGTGGGAAATTGAAGACCAGGAAACCCGCAGCCGCGGCCGCCACGGCCAGTCCCACCCAGGCCAGGGAGGGGGCGCTGTCCCAGGTCCACAGGGCGATCCAGGCGCCGGCGCCCATGGCCTGCACCCCGCTGAGCCCGTCGATGCCGTCCATGAAATTGTACACGTTGCACAGCCACAAGAGCCACAGCGCGGTCAAGGGCCAGCTCCACAGGCCCAGCTCCAGGCGGTACCCCCCGGGGAGGGCGAGCCCTTCCAGGCGCGGCCCCCACCACAGCCAGGCCGCGCAGGCCAGCAGGAGCAGCGCCATCTTCTCGCCCACCTTCAAGGGGGGTCCCAGGTCGTCGCGGATGCTGCCCAGGAGCAGGACACTGCCGGCCAGCAGGGGCCAGGCTACCTGCGCTGCCAGTTGGCCGGTGGCCAGCCCGGCGGCCAGGCCTCCCCACACCCCGGCCACCACGCCCACGCCTCCCAGGGTGGGGGTGGGGCGCTGGTGGGCGCTGCGCTCGTTGGGGCAGTCCAGCGCCCCCCACCAGCGCCCTGCCCCGCGCAGCATGATCCAGGTGAGGGTGCAGGAGAGGGCGAAGGCCACCCCCACCAGCAGGAGGGGCATCACGGTGCAGCTCCTCCGCCGTAGATCTGGGCCAGGCCCGCGGCCAGGGGGCGCGGGGCAAAGCCCAGTTCGGCGCGGGCCGCCTCGATGGAGCAGTGCTTGTCTTCCTGCAGGCGGAGGAACTGCTCGGGTTCCAGGTCAGGGCCCAGGCCGGCTTTGCGGGCCACCCACAGCCCGGCCAGCACCAGGGACAGGGGCAGGTGGATTCTGCGGGCGCTGATGCCGAGGGCGGCGCCCACCTGGTCGATCAGGGCATTGTAGCTGAGCGGCTCGGGGCCGGCCAGGTCGTAGCTGCGGCGCAGGGCTGCCGGGGAGCGGGCGGCGGCCAGCAGGGCCTCGACCAGATCCTCCACATGCAGGGGCTGCTGCAGGGCCCGGCCATCGCCGCAGACCGGGATCCAGCGCCTGCGTCTGAGATAGGCGGCCAGCCGGCTGAGGTTGCGGTCTTCCCCCGGACCGTAGATCATGGTGGGCCGCAGCAGGGTCCAGGGCAGTGGGGAGCCCAGGGCGCTTTCCTCCCCGGCGATCACCTCGGCCACCGAAGGGGAGGGCACCCGGGAATAGCGGCGCTGGGAACTGAGCAGCACCACGCGTTCCAGGCCGGCGGGGGCGGTTGCCAATAGCGCCGGCGTATAGCGGATATGGGCCAGGTGGAAGACCAGGCGCACGCCGGCCAGCGCCGGGTTCAAGCTGGAAGGATGCTCCAGATCGCCGGTGCAGATCTCCACTGGCCAGGGAGCCAGCAGACCCTGGTCGCTGGTGGGGCGCACCAGGCAGCGCAGGGGCTGGCCCCAGCCTGCCAGGCGGGGCAGCAGAAAGCGCCCGGTATAGCCGGTGGCCCCGGTCACCAGGATCACGGTCTTTTTCTCCCGGCCAGCAATTCCAGGTAGAGCCCTTCCACCTGGGTCACCATGAGTTCCAGACCGAATTCCCGCTGGGCCCGGGTGCAGCCCTCCCGGCCCAGGGTTGTGCGCAGGGATGGGTCCGCCAGCAAGGTCTCGATGGCCTGTTCCAGAGCGGCAGGGTTTTCGGGGGGCACCAGCCAGCCGCTGTGGCCGTGGCGCACCAGTTCGGGGATGCCCCCAACCCGGGCGGCCACCACGGGCCGGCCCAGGGCCATGGCCTCCATCAGCACCTGGGGCATCCCCTCCCTTCTGGAGGGCATGACCAGCAGGTCAAAGGCCCGCAGGTACGGCCGCACGTCCTCCGCGTTGCCGGCAAAGTGTACCCTGGACTCCAGGCCGAGGGCCTGGGCCTGGGCCCCGAGTTCCGCGCGCAGGGGGCCGTCGCCCACCAGGCACAGGCGCAATTGTGGATAACGCGCACCCAGACCGGTGATGGCCTGCAGCAGCAAGTCCAGGCCTTTTTCCGGGGTGAGGCTGGCGATGGCCCCCAGGAGCGGCGAACCAGATACCGGAGGAGATGGGCCAGCCAGGTCTGGGTCAAAATATTTCAGATCTATGCCGTTGCGGATCACCCGGTACTGAGAGGGGATACCCAACCCCAGGGCCTGCAGTCCCGCCGCCGTCTCCGCGCTCACCGCGATCAGCGCGTCCGTGCGCCGGGCTGCTAGGCCTTCGGCGGCGCGCAGGAGCCGGCTCCTGAGGGAATGGCCTTCCACCTCCTCCACCAGGCCATGGTAGGTGTGCACCACCGCCGGCACTCCGGCCAGGCAGGCGGCCAGGCGGCCCAACACCCCGGCCTTGGAGATGTGGGTGTGGACGATGTCGCAGTGGCTGCGGGCGATTTTCCGGTAGAGGCCGGCAAAAGCCGCCGCGTCGGCAGTCGGCGACAAGGCCCGCTGCAGGGCGGGGATGTAGGTGGTGGGGATCTGCCGGCGGCGCGCTTCCTCCCACAGGCTGCCTTCCCCGGTCTCGCTGCGGCCGGCGACGATCTCCACCTGGTGGCCCCTGGCCAGCAATCCGGCGCTGAGGTCCAGGACGTGGCGGGGCACGCCGCGCACGGCCAGGCGGGTGAGGATCTGGAGGATACGGGCCACGTCAGAGACCGCGGAAGAAGCCCCGTATATAGGCCGAGGTGACCTGCCGGCGTCCCTGGATGCAGCGCCGCCGCCGCAGGGCCAGGGGCAGCAGGCGCAGCACGTCGACCAGGGCCATGCCCAGGTACGGAGCCCGCAGGGGCCAGCGCAGGATCAGATAGGGCCACAGCAGCAATTCGGTCAGGAGCAGGGAGGGCAGCAGGTAGAGCAGCACGCCGGGCGAGGCGTTCTTGATCAGGGTCAGATAGCGGTTTTTCAGGACGTGGCGCTGGAAAAAGGCCGGCTTCTCGGCAAAATGCAGGCGCCCGTCCAGGGAGCCGGAGCCCACGTGATGGGCCGGGGGGGTGGGCTGGTAGCGCACCTTCCAGCCCCAGAGCTGGGCCCTCCAGGCCAGGTCGAGGTCCTCGCCGTACCCGAAATAGGATTCGTCGAAATACTCCCCTTCCACCTTGAGGTCTTCGAGGGCCGCGCGGCGGAAGAGGACCACCGCGCCGGTGGCGCCGAAGACTTCCTCGGGGAGGTCGAGGTCAGGGCTGTGGCGGATGCGGAGCTGCCGGCGCAGGAAGAAGCCGCCGTTGAGCAGTTCCTGGGTGGCCTCCTGGAAGACGCGCCCGGTCACCGCCGCCACCCGGGGGCCGTGGGCAAAACCCTGCAGGGCCTGGGCGAGGAAGCCGGGATCGAGAAAGACGTCGGTATTGAGCACCAGGACGTAGGGCGCGCTGCAGGCGGCGATGGCCTGATTGTACCCGGCGGCGAAGCCTAGATTGGCGGTGTTTTCGATGAGCCGCACCTGGGGATAGTGCTCCCTGAGCCATTCCTTTGAGCCGTCGGTGGAGCCGTTGTCCACCACCACCACCTCGGCGAGGGGACAGGTCTGGGCATAGAGTCCCGCCAGGCACCGGTCCAGGTACTTCATGCCGTTCCAGTTGGCCAGCGCCGCAGCGATCACCTTCTCACCTCCAGATTTAAAAATGTAACCCCGCCCTGTACCCTTAGCAACCGGGAGCGCTTGACAGCGGCTTCAGGACAGAAGTATATAGGAACCATGTTCCAATTGCCGCCTGCCGCCCACATCCACCTGATCGCCATCTGCGGCACGGCTATGGGTTCCCTGGCCGGCATGCTGAGGGAACGCGGCTTCCGGGTCACGGGCTCCGACGCCCACGTGTACCCGCCGATGAGCACCTTCCTGGCTGAACTTGGCATCCAGGTGCAGAGCGGTTTCGACCCAGCCCGCCTGGAGCCCGCCCCTGATCTGGTGGTGGTGGGCAATGCGGTCTCGCGCGGCAATCCCGAGGTGGAGGCCGTCCTCGACCGCCAGTTCCCCTATGCCTCGCTGCCCGAGGTATTGCGGGATCTCTTTCTGCGCGGCAAGCGGCCGGTGGTGGTCACCGGCACCCACGGCAAGACCACCACTACGGCCCTGGTGGCGCACCTGCTCAGCCAGGGAGGGCTCGATCCCTCCTTTCTGATCGCCGGCCTGCCCCGCAATTTCTCCCGGCCCTTCGGCCTGGGGAAGGGTGAGTACTTCGCGGTGGAGGGAGACGAGTACGACAGCGCTTTCTTCGCCAAGTGGGCCAAGTTCTTCTATTATCTGCCCGAGATCCTCATCGTCAACAACATCGAATTCGACCACGCCGACATCTACGAAGACCTGGAGGCCATCGAGAAGGCCTTCAGGCAGTTGATCAACCTGGTGCCCGGCCGGGGCCTGCTGCTGGCCGGCAGCGGGGACCCGGTGTTGGCCCGGCTCCTGCCCCTGGCCTTGGCCCCGGTGCAGTCTTTTGGATTAGAGGAGGAGGCCCACTGGCGGGCTGTCCAGGTAGAGGCCTCTCCTCAGGGGCAGCACTTCACCCTCTGCCGCCAGGGGGAGGAACTGGGCCGCTTCTTCCTGCCCCTGAGCGGGACCTACAATATCCGCAATGCCCTGGCGGCCCTGGGGGTGGGTCTGGGAGCGGGCCTGAGGGTGGAACAACTGCAGGAGGGGTTGCGTTCCTTCGCGGGCGTGCGGCGGCGGCAGGAATTGCTCGGGGTGGTGGGGGGTATCACCCTCATCGACGATTTCGCCCATCACCCCACGGCCGTGGCCCAGACCCTGGAAGGTCTGCGCCAGGCCTATGCAGCGGGGGCGCTGTGGGCAGTCTTCGAGCCGGCCAGCGCCAGCAATGCCCGGGCGGTTTTCGAGGCCCAGTACCTGCAGGCCTTTGCACTGGCCGACCGGGTGATCATCGGCAAGGTGCCCCGCCCGGAACGGGCGCGCGGCGACCTGCCCTTCTCGGGGGAACGCCTGGCCGAGGGCCTGCGCGCCCAGGGCAAGGGGGCCTGGCATCTGCCCGAGGTCGAGGCGATCCTGGCCCAGCTGGAGGCAGAGGTAGAGCCGGGGGACGTGGTGGTGTTCATGAGCAACGGCGGTTTCGGCGGGATTCAGGGGCGCTTGCAGGAAGCGCTGCGGCGAAGATATGCTGCTTAGCAAACCCCGCCCCCTGCAGAGGGGGGATCTCATCGCCCTGGTAAGTCCCTCCGGGCCGGCGCCCAGGGAGGGGCTGGAAGCGGGCATGGCCTATCTGGAGGGGCGGGGGTACCGCATCAGGCCGGGCCGCCATCTCTTCGCGCGCCATCACTACCTGGCCGGCACTGATCAGCAGCGGGCCGCGGATCTGGGCGAGGCCTTCGCCGACCCCCAGGTGCGGGCGGTGTTCTGCGCCCGGGGCGGGTACGGCGCGGGGCGGCTGCTGGACCGGTTAGATTACGCGGCCGTCGCCCTTGATCCCAAGATTGTCCTGGGTTTCAGCGACACTACCGCCCTGCACCTGGCGCTCCAGGCCCGCTGCGGCCTGGTCTGCTTCACCGGGGGCCTGGTCTCCATGGACCTGGCCGATGAGCGGGACCCCTTCACCGAGGAATGGCTGTGGCGGTCCCTGAGCAGCGCTGAGGCGCTGGGTGCGCTGCCGCTGGGAGCGGAGTTCAAGGTGCTGCGGCCGGGCCGGGCCTCGGGGCCGCTCTTGGGCGGCTGCCTCTCGCTGCTGTGCAGCCTGCTGGGCACCTCCTATGTGCCGGACCTGTCGGGGGCAATCCTATTGTTGGAGGACGTGGACGAGTATCCCTATCGCCTGGACCGCATGCTGAACCATCTGCGCCTGGCAGGCGTCCTAGAATGCCTAGGAGGGCTGGTATTGGGCCAGTTCAAGGACTGCTTCATCCCCGAGGAGACGGGGCGTTCACCCAATTTGGAGGAGATGGTGATGGAACTGACCGAGGGACTGGATTTGCCGGTGGTGGCCGGGGTGCCCTACGGGCATTTCAAGAGGCGGCTGGTCCTGCCCCTGGGCGTGGAGGCAGTGCTGGATACCTATGTGCCGCAGTTGAGCCTCGTGGAATCGGCGTTCAGGGTCGATCAGGAGGGGCGGGGATGATGGGGTTCTGTTCCTTCCTGCTGCTCCTGTTGTGGGGCGCCGGCGCGCAGGCCCAGGACCCGCACATCCAGCGCCTGGCCCAGGAGCTGCAGAGCCGGGAGCAGGGCATCCGCAGCCAGGCGGCCCGCAGCCTGGGGCAGGTGGGCGAGGCCCAGAGCGTGCTGCTCCTGCGCCAGGCCCTGCCGGGGGAGCGCAGCGCCGCCGTGCGCCTGGAGATGGTCCGCGCCTTGCGCAATATCGCCTTTCTGCGCTATCCCGGGTACCCCGAAGCGCTGAGGGTGTTGCAGGAGGAGTCCAGCGACGGAGTGGAGGCGGATGAACTGGTGCGCCTGAGGGCCACCGAGGCGCTGTGGGAAGCGGGGAAAAAGGATTTGCTGGACCCGGTGCCCTTTCTGCGGCGCAACCTGGGGGACCGCAGCCAGCGCCTGCGCCTGGCGGCGGTGGAGATGCTCAGGAAGCTGGGCACTCCCTCCACCATCGATGCCCTGGGCCAGGCCGCCCTGGACCAGGCGCAGCCGGAGACCGTCCGCCTCAAGGCCATCGAAGCCCTGGGCGCCGCGGCCCAGGTGGACCTGGGGCCGGTGGGCCGGCAGGTGCAGGAGGACAACATCGAGATGGCCAGGCGCCTGGGCACCCAGCCCCTGGAGCCGGCCAGTTCCCTGGCGGCGCGGCACCAGTTGCAGATCCGCTACCTGAGCGCCCTGCTCAGGGAGCCGCGCGCCAGTTCCACCCTGGCGCTGCGGGCGGTCAAGTCCATCGGCCAGGTGAAGGACCGTTCGGCAGTGCCTGTCCTGCGGGAGGTGATCGCCAACCATCGGGACGAGGCCGTGCGCCTGCAGGCCACCAAGGTGCTCAGCCACGTCTTAGCGCGGCAGTACGAATAACAGATACCGTCGGGGAGCGACCCACTCCGGCCTTTCCCCAGGCGCGTCCCGCCGCACCCCAACGTATGGGGTGCGGCGCAAAAAGCGCTGCCTCCCCCAAGACCCTTCCCCCGCAACGCCCCATACGTTGGGGCGTTGCGCCTCGCTCGCTCTGGCTCCGCTACCCAACCCCCAGCCACGCGGAGTTCCCACCCCTGCCACTCCCCGGGAAAGGCCTCGGGGTCATCTCCCCGCCGGAATAATTTCCGCGTTGTTCAGCGCAACCCCAGCGCTTTCAGATAATCCTCGCCGGCCCGGCTCAGGTCGGCCAGCACGATGTGGGCCTGGGCGCCCACCTGATCCCAGTCCATCTCGCGACCGGCTTCCTGAGCCCGCTGCCTTT
>JACPJE010000231.1 GCA_016187725.1 Candidatus Latescibacterota bacterium | reverse complement strand
GAACAACCTGTGGACCAGCTGGATCGAACTGGGGGAGAAGTTCTACGAAGCCATCGTCGCCTCCCGCATGCCCATTGACCTGCGCGCCCTGCGCGCCCTCAAGAACTCCTCCCTGGCCCTGGACACCTACACCTTCCTGGTATACCGGACTTGGGGGGTCAACGAGCGGGGTGTGCCCTCCTCAATCACCTGGAAGCAGCTTGAGGAACAACTCGGTTCCAATTACGGCAACACCAAGAGCTTCAAACGCTATTTCAAGGAAGCCCTTCACAAGATCAAAGCTCTTTACAGCTCGCGCCTGCGAGTAAGAGAAGTCGAGGGCGGTATTGTCATTTCTCCCGGCTCCCAACTCATCGAAAACAGGGCATGGTTCAAGTTCGCCAGTTCAGCCCGCTGGGAGACGCCGGCGCAGATCAAGGCACAGTTCGGGAATGCCAGCCTGTTGCGGCGCAGCCGGGTGGTCTTCAATGTCGCCGGCAACAAATATAGGTTGGTGGTGTTCGTGCGCTACGACTTGCAGAAGATCTACGTGCGCTTTATCGGGACCCACGAGGAGTACGACCAGATCGATGCAGAGGAGGTGTGAGATGGAAATCAGGCCGATCAAGACCGAAGCCGATTACGAGGCCGCCATGGCCGAGATCGACACCCTCCTGGAGGCCGCCCCAGGCACCCCGGAAACGGATCGTCTGGAGGTGTTGAGCCTGCTGGTGGAAGCCTGGGAGGACGTACACTATTCCATTGAGGCTCCAGACCCAGTCGAGGCGATTCTGTTTTACATGGAGCAGAACGACCTGAGCCGCAAAGACCTGGAGCCCTTCATCGGCGACCGGGCACGGGTGGCGGATGTGCTGACCCGCAAACGGCCCCTGAGCCTGAGCATGATCCGCCGGCTCCATGCCGGGCTGGGGATTCCCGCCGAGGTGCTCATCAAGGAATACCGCCTTTCTGCCTGAGCTGCGGCATTATCTTGGGTGGCGGCGGGGGTGTACTGCTACCGGCTGCAGGCCGGCGATTTCATGCAGACCCGCAGGTTGCTGCTCTTGCGTTGAACAGAACTCCTTGCTCTAAATCCCGTATTGCCACTACTTTTCGGGGGTATGCCTGTGATTTCACACCTTGGAAAGACTGATGACGCCAGGCCCGGTAGACCCCGCCCGCCACACCTTCCGCTCTCCCAAGTTCGCAAGTGTCGTCCAGGAAGCGGTTCAGTTCCTGAGCAGCACTCCGGTCCATCCGTTTACCTCTCTCCCTTCCTTCCCTGGAGTCGGAGTCTATGCCCTCTATTACTTTGGCAGCTTTGACCTGTACGACTACCTCACCGCACTGAACCAGAAGGAACACGTTCAACCTATCTATGTGGGCAAAGCCGTGCCTCGCGGCTGGCGGAAAGCACGCACCTCGTTCTCCGAGGTCAACAGAGAGCTTTTTGGTCGCCTGGTAGAACACGCCCACAGTATTGAGGACGCCAACAATCTAGAGATCGAAGACTTCTGTTGCCGCTTCATGATTCTCAGCGACGTTGAGAGTGACCTCATCGCTGCTGTTGAGGCTGCCCTTATCCGCCAGTATAGACCGTTATGGAATACCGTCGTCGACGGCTTCGGCAACCACGATCCGGGCAGCGGTCGCTATAATCAGGCACGCTCAGAGTGGGATATCTTACACCCTGGCCGACCATGGGCCGAAAACCTTACGGGGACCTCTCCGACTCGCCAGTCAGTAGTTGCGAAAATACAACAAGTAAAGTCCCGACTACCGCTTCCGTAGCTCTACTACCGCCTCGTACAGTTTGTGACTCTCCTCTGCTACCCCCACCCGCACATCAGAGTGAATAATACTGTTGCCGATCCGGGTCGCACGTGGGATGTGGATGTCGATCAATTCCAGGCCCACAGATTCGGCGATCTCCGCCAGGTATCGATCTGTTGGAATCATCCCCCCTTGCAGGATGCTGTTGCCGATTACAACTAAAGCCGTGCCCCGCCGCTTCAATGCGTATTTTGTTGCCAGGGCGAACTTATAACAGTCATTGAAGTACGACGCGGCATAATTAGCCCACCCGTTGCCACCATAGATCCCCTTTTCTGGATTCTTCTCTCGAAGCGTTCTCAGACACTCGGCGATCTCTTCGCTCTTCAACTTGAAATCAAGGTCAACGTTCTCTCGTTCTCTGACGGTCTGCCAAAACTTGCCGAAGTTTTCTTCTTCGAGGGGCTTCATATCAGAAGGGGTTTCGGCATAACCCAACCAGTAGAGATGTGGCCGGGTGTTGCGGTTGTAATGGTAATTGTTCAGGTACGGCGGCGAAGTGATGAGAAGATCCACCGAGCCTGAAGTCAATCTTTCCCGGCACTTGAAGAACGATTCTGAGAACACTTGCGAAGTAGGATTTACTCCCTTCAACTGCGCCCGCATCCACTCGCTGTCTTGAACCATTTCCCGGAGCTTTCCCCCCACCGCTTCTCCTACCGGGAAGTCCTCGACATTCTCCTTGCCGGCAGTCACTCGTCTTCCCAAGCTTGGCTCATATGAGTAGTTAGAGTAGCTGACCATCGTAGAAGAGAAGGCGACCCTGAATAGATCCCGCAACAGTCCCTCTTTTAGGGTCGCTATGAAGTCCTGCACCACCAGCACCTTCTCCAGGACCTTAGGGCTGTAGAATTCTCCCCGGGTCTTGAATCCTGGTGGCGGCTGACTGTGCGGCGTATACCCACTTGCCATGGCCTGAGCGTAGAACCCCTTGAAGCGCTCAACAGACTCCTGGACCTCCCCCAGACTGAGCCTGAAGGCGTTCAGTTTCGTCCGACAGGCAAGCGCTGCGTACGGGTTAATCTCAAACCCAATGGCATCGTGCCCAGACAACACCGCCTCTACCAAGGTGGTGCCAACGCCTGAGAAGGGGTCCAGAACTGTCCCCTTCTTTTTAAGATGTCTTGCTATTGCTCCCTGAACGAACTGGCGGGAAAAGCCGGCGATCCACGGTACCCAGCGATGGATAGGAAGGCTCTTGTTGGCGGCAAAGGCTGGGTCATTGAATGCGGAATGATTGCCGGAGGTACGAACGTTCGTACTTTCCAAGTCGAACAACGATGCCTGGGATACACTGTTTGCTATTTCCATATAGGAAACATAACCTCCCCAAAGGGTCCAGGCAACCGAATCGGCGCTATCACCTCAGCGAGGCGGTCGCCTTCTTGAATTTGTCCTGCTCCAGCTTGCCCCCGGTGGCGCCGGCTTTGGCGATCATCTGCTCAATGCGGGCGATGCGCTCGGGGGTGGGGGGATGGGAGGCGAAGAGACGTTCCAGGTCGTTGGGCCGGGTCTTCTCCAACTGCTCCAGCCGGGTGAAGAAGGTGAGCAGGGCGCGGGGGTCGTAGCCGCAGGCAGCGAGGTATTTGAAACCGTACTCGTCGGCCTCGCGTTCGTCGTCGCGGCTGAAGCGGGCCAGGGCTCCAGCCCCGGCCAGGCCGGCGGCCATCTCGCCCAGCTTCCCGGCATCCTCGCCCAGGGCCAGTTGAGCCAGCATCTCGATGCCGTACTGGGCGGCCAACTGGTTGGCCGAGTGGCGGCCCACCACATGCCCCAGCTCATGGGCCATCACCCCGGCCAGTTCGGCCTCGTTCTGGGCGGCCTTGAGCAATCCCGAATACACATAGATAAATCCGCCGGGAATGGCGAAGGCGTTGACCTGTTTGGGGTCGTCGATCACGGTAATCTTGTACTCGACGCCTGGCCGGTCCTGGAGACTGTGCTGGGCGATGGGGGCCACCACCTGGCGCACATAGGCCTGCACCCGCTGGTCGGCGAGGGGTTTCTCCTGCTTTTCCACCTGGGCGGCCAGTTTGCGCCCCAGGTCCAGCTCGGTCTCTTCGCTGATCAGGGCCAAACCCAGTTGCTGGCGCACCGCGGTGCAGTCGGAGAGGGAGAGGGCGAAGACCAGGGGGAAGGCGGCGATCCTCATGGTTTTTCTCGGTAAGGGTTAACGCCGGGCGGTGTTGCGGCGGTCGAAATGGGTTTTTAATTGCGGGTGTTCGAGGATGTATTCCTTGAGGTCCATGATGACGTTTTCCTGGAGCTGGATGCTAAGGCCTCCGTCCACCGGCAGCACCACCCCGGTGATGAAGGCGGCCTCGGGGGAACAGAGGAAGGCGATGGTGTGGGCCACGTCGTCGGGCACGCCGGTGCGCCGCACGGGATAGTGCAGCTCGAAGAGGTGGAAGCCCTCCTCGTTGCCGGTCTGCTGCCACATCTGTTCCATGCGCTCGGTGACGATATGGCCCGGGGCCACGGCGTTGACGGTGATGCCCTGGGGGCCGAAGTCGATGGCCATCTGCCGGGTCAGGCCGATCACCGCGCTCTTGCCTACCTCGTAGACCAGGGAGCGGGGGGCCTGCACCAGGCCGTGGACTGAGGAGATATTGACGATGCGGCCCACCTCGCGCGGTGGGGGGGTGCCGTGGCGCAGGCCGGCCCCTTGCCAGGGGCCGGGGTCATAGCCGGGGGGCGGGCCGGACTCGACCATCGCCGGCACTGCGTATTTGGCGCCCAGGAAGAGGGCGCCCACCAGCAGGTCCAGGCCTTCGCGCCAGGCCCTGGGGTCCACCTCCACCGCGCTGCCGGCGCGGTCCCTGCCCCCGCCATAGGCGTTCTGCACCAGGATGTCGAGGCGGCCGAATTCGCTCATCGCCCGTTCCACCATGGCCTTGGCGGTCTCCTCCTGGGACACGTCGCCGATCATGCAGGCGGCGATCCCTCCGGTCTGGGTGATGGCGTCGGCGTTGGCCCCGGCGGCCTGGGCATCGACGTCGACGATGAGCACCTTGGCCCCGGCGGCGGCCAGGCGGCGGGCGGTGGCCCCGCCGATGCCCTGGGCGCCCCCGGTGACGATGGCGGCCTTGCTGACCAGGTTACCTGATGACATGAGTCCTCCTGTGGGTTGATCTGCATGCATGTGTTGGAGCGCTCGGGAACGCTCCTCTGGCGTTTCCCCAGGCGCGGACTTGCCGCCCTGCTCGCTCATCGCTCCGCTCTCCCTACCTCCCCTCCCGCGTCCTTCCCTTCCCCGCCACTCCCCGGGAAACGCCGCCGGAGCATCTCCCTTCGCGCTCCTGTTGCTATTCCACCGCGATGCCGGCCTTGCGCAGGCGTTGGGTCAGGGGGCGGCGCCATTCGGGGGAGAGGTGGGGCAGGCGCAGGGCGCGCTGGGCTTCCTCGAAGCACTCCTCCTCGAAATAGGCCAGTTGCCAGAGCGGAGCTGCATCACGGTTCCATATGGACTCTTGCAGCTCATCCGAAGGTCGAGCGCTGCAGCTGCCATAGCCGGTAGACCAGGAGTTCCTCTGGCAGGTGGACGTCCTCCAGGGTGAGGGCCTGTCCTCGGGAGACCGGCCGCTTCACCTGCACCTCGTAGGACAGGCCCAGAGGCAACAGATTCTCGCGGCGGCACACGGCGCAGAGGTCGATCTGCCCAGTCACTTCGGCCCCGCCGCTGCCGGTGAGCCAATCGCCCGGCGCCAGGTCGCGCTTGGCCACAGAGATCACCTCGGCCACGGGCGCGCCCAGCGGACTGAGGGTGGCGTCGCCGTAGAGGAAGGCGCGGGCGATGGAGTAGGGGGTCTCGATGGCGCACAGGTGGTACGGGCGGTGGAGCACGTAGTAGGGTCCCTCGCCCATGAGCAGATAGGTGAAATCAGCGCGGATCTGGGGATAGTCGCTGGTCACCACCAGGTACACGCCGGGGGTGACGCTCTTTTCCAGGTCCGTGCTGCCGTCTGGCTTGAGCACCGGGGGGGAGAGTTCGACCACGCCGGAGCGGCTCAGGATGCCGCCGTCTTTCTTGGGCCGCATGTACCGGGGGATTTCGGCGTAGCTGAGGGGCCGGGCGTGGGTGCCCCGCACATCCGGGACCAGGCCGGTGCCGTTGGCCACCACGCAGACCTCGACGCAGTGCTTGGAGCCGTCGCGGAAGGAGGCCAGCATCTTGGGATTGAGGCCCAGGGCAGCGGCCTCGCCGGCCAGGGTCTGGGGGTTGGCGTTCCAGTCGATGGGCCGCATGCAGCCCTTCACTGCGGCCACTACCTCCAGGCCGATGGAGGTGGCCCACTCGTACATGCCGCCCATGACCCCGGGCTCGTCGCCGGCGGTGACGGTGTAGACCACCCCGGCGCTGTCGGCCAGGTGCTTGAGGATGGGGCCGATCACCGCGTCGGTCTCCACGTTCAGGGCGACCACGTGTTTGCGTTGCAGGATCGCTTCGTACGCCACCTGCGCCCCGGACTCGGGGATGCCGGTGGCTTCCACCACCACGTCCAGGGGCAGGCGGCAGACCAGCCGGCCCTCGGCAGAGGCCACCACCTCGCCGCGCGCCAGGGCCCGCTCCGCCACTGTCAGGTCGTCGGTGGCGCAGACCCGGGCAGGAGGGGTCAGCTCGGCGCGCGCTGCCTGTTCGGCCCGGTCGCGCTCCTGATCCGCCACGGCTACCACCCGCATCCCCGGCGCCCGGGAGACCTGGTTGATCACCCCCATGCCCATGCGGCCACAGCCCACCAGGCCCACCCGGATGGGGGTCCCTTTCTTGTCGAGTGCTGCCAGACGGCGGTGCATCATGGGATCACCTCGTTTGCAATGAGTGCATTACTGAAAAAAAGCAATTCACGGCCGGGTGCAAAGTTTCTTAGATTCAGTGGGAACCCCAACCCAGCTTACAGGAGCTTTCCCACTATGAACGCCCGCGAGGAATACCGCTACAACCGCCTGACCTGGGCCGAACTGGACGAGGCCATCGCCCTGCAGAAGGTGGTGATCTTGCCCACTGGCTCCACCGAGCAGCACGGCCGGCACCTGCCCCTGGACGTGGACGTGTTCCTGGCCGAGGCGGTGTGCCTGGAGGTGGGGCGCCGCGCCCCGGACCGGGTGCTGGTGCTGCCGCCCATCGCCTATGGTCTCAACCTGCACCACATCGACTTTCCGGGGACCATCCACATCGAACCCGAAGTCTTCATCGCCTTCTGCCTCAATATCACCAAGAGCGTGGCGTACCACGGCTTCGAGAAGATCCTGCTGGTCAATGGCCATGGCTCCAACATGCCCCTGGTGGACCTGGTGGCGCGCAAGACGGTGCTGGCTACCCAGTCCCTGTGCTTTGCCTGCGGGTATTTCAACTTCGCCACCGAGGCCTTTGCCCAGGTCAAGGAGACGGAGGTGATGGCCCACGCCGACGAATTCGAGACCTCTCTGTACCTGCACCTGGCCCCGGCGCGGGTGCAGATGGACCAGGCGGCCGCGGACAACGACCGGGTGGGCAAATACGCCAGTTCCGACAGCACCTCGCGCTACGCCCGTTTCAACGATTACTGGGGCCGCTGGACCAAGCTGGGGGTACACGGCGACCCGACCAGGGCCACCGCGGCCAAGGGCAAGATCATCTTTGAAACGGCGGTCAATGGCCTGGTGGATTTCGTCGACGAGATCAAGGCCTGGCCCATCGAGAAGAGATCGGATCAGCACCGCGGGCCGGTGCAGAGCCAGATCCGCTGGTGAGGGGCGTCGGGGAGCGACCCGTTCCGGCCTTTCCCAAGGCGCGGACTTGCCACCCTGCTCGCTCTGGCTCCGCTCTCCCTACCTCCCCTCCCGCGTCCTTCCCTTCCCCGCCACTCCCCAGGGAAAGGCGGGGAAGGGTCATCTCCCCGCCGCCTGGGCCAACGCCCAGGCCCAGGTGAGTACCAAGGAGAGCAACGTAGCAGCTCCCAGGGCAGTCTGCACAGAGGGGGGCAGAGGAGTGGGGAGCCAACGCCAGACCAGGCCGCTGAGCAGGCCGGCGGCCATGCCGGTGATGTGGGCCAGCACGTCGGTGTGTTTGCCGGCAGTGCCCAGGAAACCCAGCAGCAGGGCGCCGATGACCAGGGGAGCCCACTGGCGCCAGCGCGAAGGCCGGGGCTTCCACTGCAGGGCCGAGAGGATGCCGATGGCGCCGAAGACCGCGGTGGAGGCCCCGATGAAGCGGTGGTCAGAGGGGTGCAGTTCGGCGTTGAGCAGGTTGCCCGCAGTGCCGGCCAGCAGGATGGCGAACCAGGCTGCCCCGGCGCCCAGTTGGCGGCAGAGGAGAAAGGCGAAGAAGGCGCCGAAGAGCAGGTTGCTCAGCAGGTGGGCCTCGTCGGCGTGCAGGGTGAGGGCGGTGAGGGCGCGCCACCACTGGCCCTGGAGGATGAGGCCGGCGTCCCCCCTGCCAGCCTGCCACCAGTCCAGGGCGTAGGTGCGGGTGCGCTCCAGGTAGAAGGCCGAACAGAGGATGCCGGCGTAGCCCACGAGACTGTGGAGCTTGCCCGGTACCTCGGCGGGCAGGATCTCCTCGGGAGGGGGCCAGCCCAGGTTTTCTCGGTCGTAGGCGCCCAACTCATCGGCAGCGCGCCGGGCGGCGCTGGCCTCGACCAGCAGGGTGTACGACTCGCCTTCGCGCAGCAGGATATAGTCGATGCCCAGCGCCGCCAGAACCAGGGCCCGCTCGGCGCAGGGGTCGAAGCGGGGGGCGCGGAAGAGGGGGGTCCAGGCTGGGGTTTCTAGGGCGGGCAGGTCCAATTTTTGGCTGCTTCAGAAGAGGATGCCCGGAAGATACCGCAGCGCTGAGAGGAGATCAAGGGAGTACGGGCGGGCGTGTGATCCCTCTCACGGCGCTGCCGGAGATTTTGCCGCATCGTACCTCTGCACTCCAGGCAGGCAGATATGGGCAAGTACTCGCTGATCGTCATCGCCGGCTTCGTCGTCACCTTCGGTTGGATCAGGGCCAACCTCAACGAGGTGAACGCGCTCTTCTCCGACAATTTTCTGGAGTACTACGACCGGACAGTCTCCAGGCTCTCGGCCACTTCGGCGGCCCAGATGGCCCTGGCCGCCCTGAGCGACAGCCTGAGCTGGCGGGCCGGGTACGCCGATCTTTCCATAGGAGATGGCACCGGGTGGGCGACGCTGGAGGACAGTTCCACTGACACCACCCTGGACGCCGATGAGGTGCGGATCACTGCCGGGGGAAGCAGCGGCGAATCAGCGGATACGGTGGAAGTGCTGGTGAGCCTGCCCTCGGTGCCGCCGGGGGTACACGGAGGGGTCACGGCCAATTCCACGGTGCATACGCTGGGCGGCCTGATCATCGACGGGCGGGACCACGACCTGAACGGCAACCTGATCGCGGGCACAGGGACGATGGGGGTGAGCACCAAGCAGACCTTTGATCAGGGCGGCAGTTCGACAGGGGGGGGGACCGCGGCCGGGGTGGATTACTCTCCATCAGATCCAGCCAATCCCGCCGTCATCGAAGAGAACGCGGCCTACGACTTTCCCGCCAGCCCCGATTCGGTGTTCGGGTACGCCTCGGGCGCGCTCAAGGCCATGGCCCAGTCCGGGGCCAATGGCGGCCAGTACGTGACTGATCCCGCCAATCTGACCTTCCCCCTCTCGCTCTCGGGAGTGACCTATGTGGAACTGGCGAGCGGGGAGACCTGGCAGTCTATGGATTTTGGCAGCAGCAGTGGGGTGCTGGTGGTCCACAACAGCGCCGGGAACGCGGCCATCAAAAACCTCAACTCCGGGACCTTCAAGGGCCTGATCATCGCCGACGATATCGAGAAGATACACGCCACCCTCATCGGTGCGGTGGTCTCCCTGACCACCACGCCCTCTGGCAACTGCATCGGCAATGGGAACGGGGAGATCCGCTACAGCAGCACGGCCCTGATCCAGGCCGCTTCAGTGGCCGCTGGGGGAGGGGGAGGGGTGACCGTGCTCTCGTGGCTGGAATAAGGGGCGAAAACAAGCTTGACCTCGCTCCATTCTTGGAGCTATATTGCTGGCTCATAAGGGGAAACCCTGCTGTGTACCTATCTCTGGGAGGGGAGCGAAGCACCGTTCTTCACTGAAAAGTTTCTCTCGATAAGGGCGCTTGTGATGGGCATCACTTACACCGCTGAAAAAGGTCTTTATGTTGGTATCATGTAGTACTGCTTGATTGGCTGTGCCCTATCACTGCCCAATAGATATTCCGAGAAACTACGAGATGGGGCAACATGTTGTATGTGAAATGAAGATCAGTCAACATTAGTTGTGTGTTTGATGACCCAAACTCTAATTCGTCGGAATATCTAATAATAACCGGGCCGAAAGGGGGTGAGTTCTCTGGGAGGATCATCGGACTATACCCTGCAGGTCATCCTGTAACAACTCCCCTATCCCATCACTCATAAAAGGAGCATAGGTCATGGGACAGACACAGATCCTCATGATCATCCTGGCGGTGATCATCATCGGCATCGCGGTCACCGTGGGTATCACCCAGTTCGGCGAGAGTTCGCTGGCTGCCAACCGCGATGCGGTGGCCGGTGACTGCCAGCGCGTCATCGCCAGCGCCCAGCAGTGGTACAAAAAGCCCACCAGCCTGGGCGGGGGCGGCAATGCCTTCACCGGCGTGACTCTGGCGGGCCTGGGCATCAGCGCCAACAACGCCAATGGCTCTGTGGCCCTGGCGGTCGCGGATGCGACCAACATCACCTGCACCGGCACCGGCAATGAGAAGACCAGCGCCGGGAATGCGGTGACGGTGACCATGGCCTTCGACGCCGCGGCCAATACCATCACCACCACGGACAATATGGCAGCTGAATAGGCCAGAGTTCAGTTTGTCACTTTGGGGGTAGGCTGGCATTTCTGGTCTACCCCCATTTTCGCTCTTCAGGCATCGATGCCCGAGTTTCGCTACCAGGGGACAGGAATTTCCGGCCGGCTGGCCCAGGGCGTGCTGAACGCCAAGAATCACAGGGAGGCCAAGGAGCGGGTGGAGGAGTTGTGCCGGCGGCAGAATATCCGCCTCACCGCCCTAGAGCAGAAGTCCACCTTCCGGTACAAGGCCCGGCGCGGGGACGAGAAGCCCATCCGCGGCGAGCAGGCGGCCTTCTCCAGGGAGGAGGTGGAGAACGGCCTGCGCAAGCTGAACTACCGGGTGCTGCGGGTGGAGAAGGTGCTGCTGGATTTCAAGTTCAAGCCGCCCGCCAAGGACATCGTGCTCTTCACCCGCATCTGCGCCGATCTCTTGCGCGAGCGCCTGCCCTACGACGAGATCCTCACCCTGATGGTCAATGACACCGAAAACCCCACCATGGCCAAGACCATCCGCGAGATCCAGCAGGATCTCAAGGACGGCAAGGAAGGGGGCGAGGTCTTCGGCAGACACGCGGACGTGCTGGGGCGCTTCACGGCCTACATGCTCAGCGTGGCCTCCACCAGCGGCAACATGGCCGAGGTGTACGAGAGCACGGCCAAATTTCTGGAGCGGGACGAGGAATTCAAGAAGAGCCTGAAAAGCGCCCTGATCATGCCGGCCGTGATCGTGGCGGTGCTCCTGGGGGCCGTGGCCTATTACGTGGGCTATATCTTTCCCGCCACGGCCCAGATGTTCCTCAAATTCGGCATCGACCTGCCCCCCATGACCAAGGCCACCCTCGATCTGAGCAATTTCCTGCGGGGCAATATCGCCTGGCTGCTGCCGGCCGGTCTGGCCCCCTTTGTGGCCCTGGGGCTCTTCTTCCGCACCCCGCGGGGCCGCTATCTGCGCGACCGCTTTATTATCAGGATTCCGGTGATCGGCTCGCTGTTGCACAAGACCAGTATCGAGATCTTCGCCCGGGTGTTCTACGCCCTGTACTCGGGGTCGGGAGAGAATATCCCGGTCATCCGGGTGGCGGCCGAGGCCTGCCGCAACACCTACATCGAGCGCCAGGTCAAGGAGGTGGTGATCCCGATGATGCTCAAGGAGGGCAGGGGCCTGGTGGAGTCCTTGGAGCGGGCCGAGATCTTCACCGTCACCGCCATCTCCCGGCTGCGCTCGGGCCAGGAATCGGGGGCCTTGCGCAACACCGCGCTGCAGTTGGCCAATTACTATGAGCGCGAGACTTCCTACAAGATGAAAAATGTCGTCGAGCTGATCAACGTGATCATCTCGATGCTGATCATGGTGGTGATGACGGCGCTGACCCTGGTGTCTTCCGAGACGGCGGTGGTCAGACCCAAGGGCGCCGGCTGAGAAGCGGGCCGGGACTGCGATGGCAGAGAGCAAGAGCCGGATCGGGCAGATCCTCATCCGCGAGGGGGTCATCGACGCGGAGACGGAGCGGAAGGCTGCCGAGATCCAGGACCAGCACCCCAGCCGCAAGTTCGGCGAGATCCTGGTGCGCGACCTGGGGGTGGACCACCACGCCATCTTCAGCCGCCTGGCCAAGGTCTATGCCTTCAAGGAATTCGATTTCCAGGCCGAGGGCTTTGAGGAGGCCGGCTGCGAGTTCGTCAAGAAGGCCCTGGAGGCCCTGCCAGATGCGGTGCGTGAGCAGGCCCTGGCCAAGCGGGTGCTGCCCCTCAAGGCCCTGGACAAACCCCAGGACCGCCTGCTGGTGGTGACTCCCGACCCAACAGATAGGGAGGTGATGGGCATCGCCGGCCAGTTCGGGTACCGGCGCCCGGAGATCTACTACGGCCGGCTGGATGTCATCGAGGGCCTGATCGACCGGATCTTCCCGCCCAAGAACGAATTCCTCGACATCCTCAAGTCCGTGGACGCGCCGGCCGCCGAAGAAATGGCCGAGGAACATCTCGACGAGGCCTCGCTGGACGCCGAGATCAACCAGAGCATGCTCACCAACCTGGTGGAGGGCTGCCTGGTGGAGGCGGTGCGGCAGGGGGCCAGCGATATCCACATCATCCCGCAGGAGGGCAACCGCACCGAGTTCCACTTTCGCGTCGACGGCAACCTCCAGTTGTGGTACGCCCAGGAGGCGACCAAGCCCGAGGCCGTGGTCGCCGTGGTCAAGGACCGCTCCCGGGGGGTGGACCGCTTCGAGCGCGAGAAAGCCCAGGACGGGTTCATCCAGCGCCAGATCGACGGCTTCCTGATCCGCTTCAGGGTGTCGGTGCTGCCCATTGCCGGGGCCCAGCCCGAGCGCCGCTTCGAGAGCGTGGTCATCCGCATCCTCGACGACCGCAAGGTGGTCACCGACCTGGGCAAGCTGGGGTTGCAGGCGGCGGCCCTCAACGCCTTTCAGGCGGCCATCACCAGGCCCCAGGGCATCGTCATCCTCACCGGGCCCACCGGCTCTGGCAAGAGCACCACCCTCAACGCCGCCCTCCACTCGGTGATCGACCCCACGGTGTGCGTGCTGACCATTGAGGACCCGGTGGAGTACATCCTGCGCGGGGCCAGGCAGATCAAGATCGGGCCGCGCCTGCGCTTCGAGGACGCGGTGCGGGCCATCCTGCGCCACGATCCCGACATCGTCATGGTGGGCGAGATGCGCGACCTGGAGACGGCCCAGACTGCCATCAAGCTGGCCAACACCGGGCATTTGACCTTCTCGACCCTGCACACCAACGATGCCCCCAGCGCCATCTCGCGCCTGTACAAGATGGGGGTGGAGCCTTTTCTGATCGCCAATGCCATCAATATCGTGGTGGCCCAGCGGCTCATCCGCACCCTGTGCAAGGAGTGCAGGCAGCCGGCCGACCAGGTGGATGGCGAGGCATACCTCCAGGCCGGCATGAACGAGGCCCAACTGGCCCAGGCCCGCATCCACCAGCCGGTGGGCTGTCCGGCCTGCAACAACACCGGGCACAAGGGGAGGGCCGGCATCCACGAGGCCCTGCTCTTCACCAAGGAGATCCGCCAGCTCATCATCTCCTCGGGGGGCACGGTGGACGAGGAAGCCATCCGCAGCCTGGCTATCTCGCAGGGGATGATGACCCTGCGGCAGTCGGGCCTGGGGCGGGTCGCCGAGGGCCAGGCCACCCTCGACGAGGTGCTGGCGGCGACCACCACGGACGAGTGAGGTCCATCCTATGAACACCGGGCAGATGATGCTGGTGGTGGCGGGCATGATCCTCTTGTCCACCATCTCGCTGTCGGTCAACAGCACCCTGCTGCAAAGCGACGAGGTGGCCATCGAGGCCCAGGCCGGGATGGTGGCCCTGGCCCTGTGCAGGGGCCGGCTGGAGGAAGAACTGGCCGCTGGGTTCGATTCGGTGGCCATCGGCGTTTCGGCCGCGGCCGAAACCACGTCTTTCGCCGTCTATGCCTGCACCACCCAGGTGGATTACGTGACGGCCGCCTCACCCGATCAGGCGGTGGCCGGCCCCACCTCGCTCAAGCGGGTGCGGGTCAGCGCCGCCAGCCCGTACCTGTCGGGGGCCATCACCCTGAGCGCCATTGTCGGAGAGCGGTGAAGATCATGGCCAGCGACCGAGAACTGCTCTTCAAGGGCTTCCCCGAGGCTGAGCGCCAGGCTTTTCTGGCGTTGGGAAAGCAGGAGCGCCATCCGATCCGGGCCCTGCTGCTGAAGGAGGGCGAGCTGGGCAGCGACATGCTGCTCATCGAGGAGGGGTTGCTCTCCATCTGGGCCAGGGACGTCAAGGTGAGCGAGGTGGGCGCCGACAGCGTTCTGGGGATCACGGCCCTGGTGGAGCCGCACGAGCGCACCGCCTCGCTGGTGGCTGAGACCGAAGTGGAGTTGCGCCGCTTCATGCGCTCGGCAGTGCTGGCCCATCTGGAGGCTTTGCCCGAGCGGCTGGCGCATCTATTTTATATCAACGCCTTCCACATCCACATGAACCTGATCAGGCGCTGCGAGGAGCGCTTGATCCAGCTCAGCCGGGAACTGCCGGCCAGGTGAGGATCTATGGGCGTCTGGATCGACCTCATCGGATCGTTTGTCTTCGGCTCGCTGCTGGGCCTCAACGTGCTGCGCCTGAACGCGGACATGAGCGAGCACTCCTTCGAGGCCTCCCTGACCTATATCGCCCAGCAAGGCGCCCTGACCATCGCCCAGATCGTGGAGGAGGACGTGGCCAAGGCCGGGTACGGCGCCTCGGGGTCGGCCATCCTGCTGGCCGATTCGACCCAGCTGGAGTTCAGGGCGGATCTGGACGGGGACAGCGCGGTGGACACGCTCCATTACTATCTGAGCAGCACGGCAGCGGCGGGGGCGACCCAGAACCCAGAGGACCGCATCCTCTACCGCGTTCTCAATGGCGGGGCCCCCCAAGCGCTGGATCTGGGGATCACCAGATTCAATCTGAGCTACTTCGACGCGGAGGGGGACTCCATGGCCCTGCCCGTGACCGTGGGGGATATACGCCAGATTCGCGTCGACATGGTGGTCGAGAGCGCGGAACCCTACGACACGAGCTATGCGCAGGCTTTTCTGCCCCTGCGCATCCGGCCCAAGAACCTCTGATCAGGTCGCGTTATGAAAGCTGAGGAGATCCTGAACAAGGTAAGCGCGCAGATCCCCCAGAACCTGAGCGGGGTGGAGCGCCAGCAGTGCGTGGCCCAACTGGTGGAAGGCCTGCCGCGCGAGGAGAGCCAAGTCTTGCGGGATACCATCAACGGCCTCCTGGCGCAGATGGCCGTCAAGAACGCCTCGGACATCGACCTGGGCGGCAGTGGCTGCGGGGGCCGGGTGTGGTACCGGATCTACGGCGAGAAAAAACCCGACGAGGCCATCGGCCCCTTCACCCAGGACCAGACCGACCTGCTCTTCCACAGCCTGCTGATGGAGAGGCAGCGGGAGTACCTCTACCTCCACCGCAATCTGGATTTCTCCTACGCCATCGAGTGGGAGGGCAAACCGTACCGCTTCAGGGTGGACCTCTACTTCGATCTGGACCATCTAGCCCTGAACATGCGCTACGTGGCCAACGTCATCCGCCCCTTCAAGAACATCGAACTCCACCCCAACGCGGTGAAGGCGGTGATCCTCACCTATGACAAGCAGGGACTGACCCTGGTCACCGGCATCACCGGCTCGGGCAAGAGTTCCACCCTCGACAGCATCATCGACGCCAACAACCAACTGGTGAACGGCCACATCGTGATCATCGGCTCCCCCATCGAGACCATCCACCAGCCCCAGCGCTCCATCGTGCGCCACCGCGAGGTGGGCCGCGACGTGCTCTCCTTCAAGGAGGGGGCGGTGCAGGCCCTCAGGCAGGATCCGGACATCATCGTCATCGGCGAGATGCGCGACCCCGAGACCATCATCACCGCCCTGGAGATCACCGACAGCGGCCACAAGGTCTTCTCCACCCTGCACACGGCCTCGGCCTCGGAGAGCGTCGACCGCATCGTGGGCGAGTGCCCCCCCGAGGAGCAGAACCGGGTGCGGGAGCGCCTGGGGGACGTGCTCAAGTGCATCATCTCCCAGAAACTGGTGCCCAGCCTGGACGGCAAGCGGGCCCTGGCCAAGGAGGTGCTGGTGGTGAACTCATCGGTGCGCTCGGCCATCAAGAACAACAACACCAGTGAGATCTACCAGATGATGCACGAGGGCAATGCCCAGGGCATGAACACCATGGAGCAGGATCTCAAGCGCCTGGTCGAGGCCCGCAAGATCTCCGACAAGGAGGCGGTCAACTTCGCCAACAACAAGCGCCGCATGGAGGAGTTGCTGTGAGAGCGGCTATTTTGCTCCTGGGGCTGTGCTCCCTGTTGGCCTGCGAGCCAGTGGACCAGAGCACCGGCACTACCGCGCATGACGACTTTGAACTCAGCGTGGAGGTGGCCGACCGCCTCATCCACGTGGGCGACCAGACCCTGCTCACCCTCAAGCTCAAACGGGTGGACCAGAGCAATCTGGCGCGCGGCCTGCAGGCGGTGATCGTGATCACCACCTCGGTGCACGGGGTGGTCAATACGCCCGAGGTGCTGGTTTCGGTGCCCGATGAGCAGACCGCCGAGCTGGTGTACAACGTAGTCTTCACTGCCAGGCAGCCGGGGATCGCCGAGGTGCGCGCCTCCTTCCGCGACGCCACTGCCCTGGTCAAGGTGCTGATTTCGAGCGTCAACTCCTGAGATGAGCAAGCGGAAACGATTCCTGGCAGGATGGGCCGGAGCGCTGCTCCTGCTGGGCGCGGCGGGCTGTGAGAAGGACAGTCCCGCTCCGCCTACGGCCCCTGGAGTGTTTCAGGATTTGCGCATCGCCGCCGGCAACAACCAGACCGGCAGTCCGGGCGAGGAACTGCCTCAGCCCCTGGTGGTCGAGGCCGTGGACGGGGAGGGCGGGCCGGTGGCGGGGGTGCGGGTGCGCTTTGCCGTGGTCGATGGCGGCGGGGTCCTCTCCGATACCGCCGCCACCACCGGCCGCGACGGCCGGGCCCAGACCCGCCTGACCCTGGGGTCCGCGCCGGGAATCCAGCAGGTGAGGGCCACGGTCCAGGGCCTGGCAGGACTGCCGCCCACCTTTACGGCAAAGGCAGAGGGCGAGGCCGGCGAGGCGGGCGGCGGCCCGCTGCGCCTGCCGGATGCGGCCCACTTCAGCCTGGCCGCCGAGAAGCTGAACCTACCCGGCGGGGTGCGCTTCGGTCTGGCTGACAGGATCACCGCCTTTGTCTTTGACGCCTCCTCGAACCCGGTCACCCCAGGCACCCTGGTGCGGTTCCGCACCAGTGGCGGGGGCATCGAGGAGGTGGCCAGGACCGACAGTGCGGGGCGGGCCATGGCGACCCTGACCACGGCCCAGCCCCTGCCCGAGGATGGGTGGGTGGTGGTGAGGGCCGAGACCCAGGGTGCCGCGGGAGCCGTTTTGACGGCGCAAATGCAGATACTCTTCAGCGGGCCCACCTCGATCAGCCTGATCCAGCCGGCCCGCTTTGAAGTGCCCCCGGGCGCGGCGCAGACCTTCCTGTTTTTTGTGGGAGACGCCCAGGGCCATCCCCTGGCCGCGGGCACGCGGATCAGGGTGGAGGCCACCGGGGGGACGGCCAGCGGCCAGATCGACCTCACCCTGCCCGACACCCAGTCACCCGAGGCCACCTTGTTCTCGGTCAGTTTCCAGGCCGATCCGGCCGGGGAAGTGCCGCGGCTGACCATTGCGGTGGAATCGCCCAATGGGGATGCCCAGGCCTCCTTTGTCAGCGGCGCGGTCCCCTCAGCCAGCAGCGGCGCCCCGGCGGCCCTGTCCGTGGCGGTGGCCGACAGCGCGCTGGTGGCGGACGGGGCCAGCCAGACCGAGGTGGTGGCCACGGTGCTGGACAGCGCCGGCAGGGGGGTGAGCGGAGTGGTGGTGCAGTTTTCCGCCAGCGCCGGGGCGGTGGAAACCAGCGGCCTGAGCGACGAAACCGGACAGGCCCGCGCCCGGTACCAGAGCCCGGTGAACCCAGGGGTGTCGGCAGCGCAACTCGAAGCCAGCGCCGGGCGCCTGAGGGCGCAGACCAGTCTGAGGCTGGTGGGGGTGAGGCTCTCGCTTTCGGCCTCGGCGGATACCATTGCCGCCGACGGCAATGCCCAGGCCCGCATCCGGGCGCAGGTAGAGCGCAGCGACGGGGTGGCCATCGCCAACGGAGAGGTCCACTTTTCCACCACCCTGGGGACTCTGTCGGCAGCGAGCGTCGAGACCGATGCCGAGGGGCTGGCCGAGGTCCTCCTGGTGGCCGGGACCGAGGCGGGCAAGGCCCTGGTGAGGGCCACCTATGCCGGCGGCCTGAGCGCCCAGGTGGCGGTGATCCTGGCCAAAGGGCCGCCGGCCAGCATCGCGGTGGTGGGGGTGGAGCCGCCCGCCATCAGCGTGCGGGGTGCGGGCGGCAACGAGACGGCTATCGTCACCTTTGAGGTGCGCGACGCGCGGGGCAACGCGGTGGCCGACGGCGAGCCGATCCTCTTCCGCTTCGACGCCCCGCCGGGAGGGGACGAGCGGGTGGGGCCGGAGCGCACCACCACCGTGGCCGGCCGGGTGCAGGCGGCGGTCAGCAGCGGCATCCGGGCGCGCACCCTGCGCCTGATCGCCGAAGCGCCCCTGGCCTCCGGGGACACGGTGCGCTCGACCCCGGTGCCCATCGCCATCCACGGCGGCCTGCCCGACCAGACCCACTTCAGTTTGGCCGCCGGCCCGCTCAACCTGGCAGGCCGGGTCATCCTGGGCCTGGAGAGCACCATCACGGCCTATGTCTTCGACAAGTATTCCAACCCGGTCAGGCCGGGTACCTCGATCCGTTTCCGCACCGATGGCGGAGGGGTGCAGGGAGCGGCCCAGACCGATGAGAATGGCCAGGCCGCGGTGAGGCTCTTCACCGCCGAGCCCATGCCGCCTGGGCCGGCTTTTCTGGCCACCATCACCGGCCAGACCGTGGACGAGACCGGCTTGGAGATCGAGGCGAGCACCCTGGTGCTCTTCAGCGGCTCCACCGCGCCCATCCGGCTCACCGGCGCCGGCGCCGACACCGTGGAGGCCGGCCGGCTCTTCATCCCCGACAGCCAGTTCCAAATCATCTCCTTCTCGGTCAGCGACCTGGATGGCAACCCCGTCATGGGGGGCAGCACCATCCAGGTCACCAGCGACGTGGCGCGCATTTCGGGAGACGCCGAGCGGACCATTCCCGACGCGCTGGGCGGCAATATCGAGTATGCCATCTTCGTCGCCGATCCCTCCCCGCAGGAGGACCCGCCGGACCCGCCCAAACGGGGCTCGGTGCTGATCCAGGTCCGCTCGCGCAATGGCGGCCGCCAGCTGGCCATTGGCGTGACCGTGGACTGAGGGCCTATGCTGGGGACTAGAGCCCGAGAAGCACTGGGATTGCAGGTGGACGGCCAGCGGGTTCTGGTGGCCCATCTGCGGCGCCAGGGACGCCAGGTGGTGGTGGCGGGCCTGCGCAGCGCCTCGCTGGCCAGCCGGCTGGAGGTGGGCCAGGAGGGGGGGGCCGCGGCGGGGCCGGCCAGTCCAGGGGATATTCTGGGGCTGGCAGAGGAGCCGGCTGACCAAGGGGTCGAGGAAGAAGGCGGGCCGCCGGAGACCAACACCGAGGTCCTGTACCGGCTGCTCGAGCGTTTTCCGGTAAAACGCTGCAGCCTGGCTTTTTCCCTGGTGGAGAGCTGCGTCTTCTTCACTCCTTTCGAGGATAGCTTTGGCCTCAAGGGCAAACGCCTCAAGGAGCGGCTGATCGCCCAGACCGAGAAGGGGAGGACCTCGGCCGGTGCCCTCTCCCTGGCCGAGCGCCACGCCTTCTTCGTCACCGGCCCGCAGCGCCTGCTGTCCATCCTCCACGAGGACCCCCTCGAACTGCTGGGGCTCCTGGATTCCCTCACCCCCTTCATCGGCAGGGTGCGGGTCAGGTCCATCGAGCCTTTGGAGGTGGCGCTGATGGACCTGGTCAGGATGGCCTACCCTTCTGCGGATCAGGTGATGGCCATCGTGTTCGTGGGCGAGGAATACAGCCGGGTGATCTTCATGCGCCAGGGGGAGTGCCTGGCCTTTTCCCAGCCCATCCACGAGGGCCTGGGCTCCTCCCAGGTGCTCCAGACCGTATACAGCCGCATCCTCTACGAGCAGGACAACAACGACCTGCCCGAAATAGGGCAGGTGGTCCTGGCCGGGGGGTGCAAGGCCATCCAGGCCCAGCCCTTCTTCGCCGGGCAGTTCCCCCAGGCCCAGGTCGGCTATCTGGCGGCGCCGGAATTGGACCTGCAAGAACTAGACGATGCGGAGCGGGAGCAGGTCTCCGGCTTTGCCGTGCCCATAGGTCTGGCGCTCAAGGCCCTGAGCCCGCAGGACAAGCGGCTGTACCCGGTCAATTTTCTCCCCCGGGCGCGCCGCAAGCAGCAAAACCCCTTTGAGCTGGCCTGGCACGGCTTGCTCTTCTTGGCGCTGCTGGCGGCGGCGGCACTGTGGTTGGGCAGGATTGCCCAGGAGCAGGAGCAGCAACTCGACGAACTGGGCCTGGCCGTGGAGGTATTGGAAGGCCAGGTGCGGGAAGACGCCGCGTACGTGAAGATGGTAGATGACCTGAACGCCCGGATCAACCAGTACGAAGGGCGCTTTGCCCTGCTCGATACCCTGGAATCCCGGCGGCTGCGCTGGGCCGAGCGTCTGGGCGAGGTGGCCTGGGCCGTTCAGGCTACCGAGGGTATCTGGCTGGAGAAGATGTCCACCGCCGAGGGCAACCTCGACGTGCGGCGCGACGTGGAGGCGCAGGGCCTGCCCCTTTCCCAGGCCATCTCCCTGTACGGCAAAGCGCTGTACCGGGACCGGGTGCCGGAGCTGGCCCAGCGCCTGGGGGAAACGCTGGTCCGTTCCAGTGTGCGCGACCAGGTCCGCGGCCGGGCCGTGTACCAGTTCGACATGCGCATCCCGGTCGTCCTGCCCGGGGCAGGGCGCTGAGCCATGTCCTACGCCTGGCGCAATACCCTGATCCTCGGCGTGCTGCTGGCTGTGCTGGCTGCGGGAGGATTCTACTGGACCCAGGTGCACCAGGTGGGGAAGGTCAAAAAGCTCCAGGAACGCGAGGGGGTCCTCAGGACCGAGCTGGGCAATGCCGATGGGGTGCTGGCCCTGTACGACACCACGCGGGCGTATCTGGAGCGCCAGGAGGAGCGCTGGAGCGCCAGGACCCAGGTGATTCCCGCCGTCGATAGTCCGGCGCAGACCCTGGACTATCTGTATCAGATCCTGAAAAACCCCGGGTCGTTTGTGAGCTTTGACCTGGTGTACAAGGGGCAGAAGGACGAAAAGGACTACAGCGTCAATCGCTATGCCCTGGAGGGCACCGGGCATTTCGCCAAGCTCCATTCCTTTATCTGGCGCCTGGAGCACGGGCGGCATTTCTACGCCGTGGACCACGTGGAGGTCGAGTACGTGGAACCGGATTCGGGGATGTACACCGCCGCCTGGGAGCAGGTGCGCTTCAGGATGTTCATGCGCGCCTTTTTCGCCCCCGGTCAGGCCGAGGAGGCGCTGCCGGGGACACCCTCGCCGGCTGAGGAAGCAGTGTCCAATCCCTTTCTGCCCTTGATCACCCAGCATCTGCCCGAGAACCGCTCTGACTTTTTCGAGGTGGAGGGAGCCAGGGTCAAGGCCCTGACCCACGACACGGCCTATCTGGTCGACAAGAAGGGGCGGCCCCACGTCCTGCGGGAAGGTGACCGGGTCTTCATGGGCCGGCTGACCCAGATCGACATCCGGCGCAACCGCGTGTGGTTCGTGCTCAACAAGGGGGGGATAGAGGAGCGGGTCGCCCTCAAAGCGGAGTTCGACGCCAAGCGATGAAATCTAGAAGAGTTGCGGCCTATCTGCTGGCCGGCGCCCTGGCCGGCCCGGCAGCCTGGGGTCAGATCCCGACCTCCACCGGCCCGGTGCCGGAGCGGGAACTGGTCACCCTGAGCCGGGACATGCCCCTGGACCAGGCCCTGCGGGTGATCCATGCCGTGGCCGGCCAGGTGGTGGTGGACCCCCAGCGCCGGAGTGTGCCCATCGGGGTGGATATAGACCGCCAGCCCTGGCGCCAGGCCCTGCAGCAGATCGCCGAGGGCCAGGGCCTGCAGGTGGTGGCGCGGGAGAATTACGTGGAGTTGGTGCCGCCCCAGACTGGAGGCCCGGCCGCAACCCCGCCAGCCCCGGAGGTCACCCTCGACAGCCAGGAGGTGGAGATCTCGGCGGTCTTCTTCCAGGCCGACCGGCGGGCGCTGCGGGAGCTGGGCATCGACTGGAGCACCCTCAGCGGCGGCCGGGTGGACGCCAGCGCCGCCCAGCTGGGGGCCAGCCGGGTGGTGAGCGATCAGTTCGCCATCGAAGCGCGAGGCAACGTCAACCGCTCCCTGAGCGTGGATCTGCTCCTGAAGACCTTTGAGGAGCGCAGCATGGGCGAGATCACCGCCCGGCCCCAGATCAAGGTGCGCAGCGGCAAGCAGGGCTACATCCAGGTGGGCACGGATTTCTCGGTCACCACCGCCGACTACGCCGGCAATGCCATCACCCAATTCTTCAGCACCGGTACCATCCTCACCGTCACCCCGGTGATCGTCTCCCAGGACGGAGTCGATTTCGTCGATCTGGTGGTGGTGGCCGAGCGCAGTGCCCTGATCGACCCGGTCCGCAACCTGATCAGCCGGACCGTGGCCCGCACCTCGGCGCTCTTGCGCGACGAGGAGCAGACGGCCATCGGCGGCCTGTACGGGGACGAGACCATCGTCACCCGGGCCGGGGTGCCCTGGCTCAAGGAATTGCCGGCCTGGTTTTTCGGCCTGCGCTATCTGTTCGGCTACAATTCTAAGCAGGTCAGCAAGACCGAACTGGTGGTGCTGATCAAGGTGGAGATCGTGCCCAGCGTGCGCCAGCGCATCGAGCGGCAACTGCAAAAGGAGGAGCCGCTGGAGGAGATCCTGCGCCGGCAGCAGGAGTAGCGCTCCGCGAGAGGAGGGCGGCATGGCCAGCGAGATCGAGATACTGTTGCGCGGCTTCAGCGACCCGGAGCGCCGGGCCTTTCTGGCCCTGGGCAAGAGGGTGGATTTTGACGCGGGCGAGGTGATCCTGCCCGCCGGCCGGAGCGAGTGGGATATCCACATTGTGGAGGAGGGCCAGGCCGCCGTCCGGGTGGGCAACGTGACCCTGGCCGAACTGGGGGTGGGGGATACCATCGGCACCTCGGCCATCCTGGCCCCCCAGATCGAGCGCTCGGCCATCTGGGGGAACACCGCCGGGCGCCTGCGGCGCATCCAGCGCGAGGCCGTGCTGGGTTTCTTCGAAGCGCGTCCCAGGCAGCTTTTCCAGCAGTTCTGCCGGAACCTGTTCAGGGTCTGGGTGGGGGTGCTGGCGGGGCGGAACCAGCGCATCGCCCAGATCCAGCGCCGGCTGCTGGCCACGGGCGAGGCCGAGCGGCGGGGCCGGCTCAAGCTGCTGATCGTCGACGACGAAATCGAGATCCGCCAGGTGCTGGGCGAATTCTTCGCCGAGCGCTACGAGGTGGCCACTGCCCAGGACGGGCGGGAGGCCCTGGCCCTGGCCCTGGCCGAGAAACCCGACCTGATCCTTTTGGACCTGCGCCTGCCGGAGATCGACGGGTACCAGGTCTGCCGCCAGTTGAAGATGCGGGCCGAGACCGAGCGCATTCCCATCGTCATGCTCACGGCCCTGAGTGCTACCCCGGACAAGGTGAAGGGGTTGATGTACGGGGCGGATGAATACCTGGCCAAACCCGTTGATCTGGAGCGCTTGGCCGAGACCGTGAGCCGCACCTTGGCCAAGGTTTATGGCTAGGGATGGAGGAAGCGGGCGGATGAAGTTCACGGTGCACTACGTGCCGCACACCCACTACGACGCCGAGGTTTTCCTCACCCGGGACGAGACCTTCGAGATCGGCTACTCGGTGGCGCTGGGGGCCCTGGCGGCCATGCGGGCTGACCCGCAGTTCAAATTCGTGCTCGACCAGACCTGCTACATCGCCCCCTTTCTCAAGACCCACCCCGAGGAGCGGAACTTTCTGGAGGAGATGATCCAGGCCGGGCGGCTGGAGATCACCTGCGGCATGCACGCCATGCCCGACGTCAACATCCCCTCGGGCGAGTCCTTCATCCGCCAGGTGATCGCCGGCAAGGGCTGGTGCGAGGAGGAGTTGGGGGTGGAGGTGCGCTGCGGCTGGCTGCTGGACACCTTCGGGCAGCACCCGCAGATCCCCCAGTTGATGGCCAAGTGCGGGTTCGACCACAATGTCTTCCAGCGCCTGGGCGACTTCGACGGACCCACCGAATACTGGTGGAAAGGTCTGGACGGGACCCGGCTCTTCTGCCACTGGATGCGCAGCACCTACTGCGTGCTCTACCCGGCCCCCGGCAATTTGCACGAGTTCAGGAAATTCGCCGAGCTGCGCCTCAAGCTGCTCAAACAACACGCCGCCACCCCGCACCTGCTGGCGGTCAGCGGCGCGGACCTCACCCATATCCAGCCCCACGTCACCCGGATCTTCGCCGAGTACAACCGTACCTACGACGACGTGGAATTCCGGGTCGCCACCCCCAAGGAGTACTTCGACCTGGTAAAAGGCAGCGTCCAGTTTCCCATTTTTGAGGAGGATCTCAACCCGGTGTTCCAGGGCTGCTACAGCGCCCGCATCGCGGTCAAGCAGTGGAACCGGAAGGTGGAGACCGCCCTGGTCAACGCCGAGCTGGCCGACGCCTTGGCGGTACTGCTGGGGGGGCGGCCCCAGGCAGCGCACCTGGCCCAGGCCTGGGAAGGGGTGCTCTTCAACCAGTTCCACGACATCATCTGCGGCTCCCACGTGGACAAGGTGTACCACAACACCATCGACCGGTACAAGGCGGCCGGGGCCTGGGCCAACCAGTGCCTCGACCAGTCTCTGGAACACCTCGTCGGCCAGATCGACACCAGCGGGGAGGGTATCCCATTGGTGGTTTTCAACCCGCTGAGCTGGAACCGAGACGATGTGGTGGAGTTCCGCATCGGTTTTACCGAGCAGGAGGTCTTCGAGGTCGAGGTGCGCGACAGCGTGGGCCGGCCCATGGCCAGCGATCTGGTGGCCTGCGAGCGGTACGAGAGTGGCGGCATCAAGCGGGCCACGGTGCTCTTCGTGGCCCGCGAGGTGCCGGCCCTGGGGTACGAGGTGTACCGGGCCTTCCCCGCCGCCGCCCTGCCGGCCGAGTCGGCGCTGCGCACCAACCAGGTGACCTTCATCACCGCCGACGTGCACCTCGACGTGCTGGAGAACGAGTTCTTCCGTCTGGAGATCGACTCGTGGAACGGGGCCATCCGCAGTCTGCGCGACAAGCGCAGCGGCTGGGAGGTGATCGACCCGGTCCGGCCATATGGCAACACCATCGTCCGCGAATTGGACAACGGCAATTTCTGGGAGTACAACGGCCACTGCAAAGGCGATGCCCTGTACCCCATGAACCGCCCCCACCCCCTGCCAGACGAGGGGGACAGCCGCGCGGCCTTCTCCCACCACTACGGTGGGGATGGGCGGGTGAGCCGGGGGCAGGCCCGGATGGACTACAACGTGAATTTCGCCTTTGGCCGGGGCTTCTTTGCCACCCGGGTGCGGCTCTATGCCGGCCTGCCCCGCATCGACGTCCACACCACCCTGATCAACGAGGAGGAGCGGGTGCGCTACCGCATGGCCCTGCCCACCAGCCTGCCTCAGGGCACCATCACCCAGGAGATCCCCTTCGGGGCCATCGAGCGGCCCGCCGGGGAGTTCCCGGCCCAGAACTGGATGGACTACGGAGACGGACAGCAGGGCATCTCGGTGTTGAATCGCGGTTTGCCCGGCAACAACGTGGAAGGCGGGGTGATGTTGCTCTCCCTGCTCAAGGCCACGGCGCTGAAGGAGGGGTACGGGGAGGTGGGCGGCTTCAACCGGAGCACCAAGACCACCGACGGGTACGAACTGGGCGTCACCCACCAGTTCGACTACGCGCTAGTCCCGCGCCAGGGGGATTGGCGGCAGGCGAAGATCAGCCGCCAGGGCATGGAGTTCAACCGGCCTTTGCTGGGCCTCAAGACGACCAAACACTCCGGCCGCCTGCCCCAGCGCTTCAGCCTGGTCGAGCTCAGCGGGGAGAGCCTGGCGGTGTCGGCGGTGCGCGATACGTCCCAGGGCACGGTGGTCCGGGTGTACGAGACCGAGGGCCGGGCCCAGGCCGGGGCGCAGCTGCGTTTCGCCTTCCCACTGGAAGAGGCCGCCGAGACCAATCTGATCGAGAAGGAGGCGCGGTCAATCAGCTGCACCCCCGGCAACCAGACCCTGACTTTCGATATCGGCCCCTTCGAGATCAAGACCTTCAGGGTGGTGCTGCGCCCCGGAGGCTTGAGATGAGCGTCGAGGTCGTCTGCGCCGGGGTGCTGGTGGCCGACACCTTTGTCCCGCCCCTGCCCAGGCTGCCGGCGGCGGGAGAGCTGATGGCCACCGGGGATTTCTGGCACGACTCGGGGGGCTGCGCCGCCAACACCGCCACTTGTCTAGGCAAGCTCGGGGTGAGGGCGGGGGTGGTGGGCAAGGTGGGCCGCGACGCCTCCGGGAATTTCGTCGAACAGGACCTCAAGGTCAAGGGGGTGGACACATCCGGGCTGCGGCGCTCGGAGCGGCTGGGGACTTCGGAGACGGTGATCCTGCCGGTCAGCGGCGACGACCGGCGCTACATCCACACCTTTGGCGCCAACGCGGATTTCCGGGTGGAGGACATTTCCCGCGAGCAGGTGGCCGGGGCTGAGGTGTTCTACGTGGGAGGGTATCTGATTCTGCCTAGTTTTGATCCCGGGGCGTTCCGGGAGTTGCTGGCCTTTACCCGGGGCCGGGGGGTGCGGACGGTGCTGGACGTGGTGGTGACCCAGGGCGGTGGAGCATGGGAGGCGCTGGCGGCGGTGTTGCCGGAGGTCGATTTTATCACGCCTAACGACTACGAGGCGCAGTTGCTCACCGGGGAGCGGGAACCCCGGGCCCAGGCCGAATATCTGCTGCGGGCCGGCTGCGGCACGGCCATCATCACCCAGGGCGAGAAAGGGGCGCTGCTGGCCCGCCCCGGCCAGGTTCTGGAGCTGCCGGCCTTCCCCCTGCCCGTGGTCGACGGCTCGGGAGCGGGGGATGCCTTTGCCGCCGGGCTGATCGCTGGCCTGCTGCGCGGCTGGGAGTTGGGCGAGTGCCTGCGCCTGGCCAGCGCGGTGGGGGCCTCGGCTTGCACCAAACTGGGATGCACCACCGGGGTCTTCACCCGCAGCCAGGCCGAGGACTTTCTGCGGGCACACCCGCCTGCCAAGTGAAGATGGGGAGGGGTGAAATGCCTTTGGTGCCGATGACCGACCTTTTTTCGCGGACCCGCGCCGGAGGGTACGCGGTGGGGTACTTCGAGGCCTGGGATAGCTACTCGCTCGAAGCCGTGCTCGCAGCGGCTGAGGCGGAACAGGCGCCGGTGATCCTGGGGTTCGGCTGCATGATGGCCTCAGGAGAGTGGCTGGAGGCCGGCGGGATCGAGACGCTGGCCGGCCTGGGGCTGCCCCTGGCCCGGCGGGCCAGGGTGCCGGTGGCCCTGCTGCTGAATGAGGCCCATAGTCTCGAACAGGCCAAACGCGGCATCGACGCGGGGTTCAATGCGGTGATGATGGACAGTTCGGCCTGGGAATGGGACAGGGCAGTGCGGGAGGTTGCCGCACTGGTGGCCTATGCCCAGGCCCGTGGGGCGAGCGTGGAGGCTGAGCTGGGGCACCTACCCGATGCGGTGGAGGGCGGCATCGACGATTCGGCAGCGGCCCTGACCGACCCGGAACAGGCGGCCGAGTTCGCCCGACTCACCGGCATTGACTGCCTGGCCGTTTCGGTGGGCAATGTGCACCTGCTCACCGAAGGGTACGCGCCGGTGGACCTGGACCATCTCGAAGCCATCTACCGGCGGGTGGGCCTGCCCCTGGTGATGCACGGGGGCACCAGCTTTCCGCCCCAGGCAGTCCCGCGCGCCATCGTCGGGGGGGTGGCGAAGTTCAACGTGGGGACCATCCTGAAAAAGTCTTTCCTCGAAGCGGTGCGCGCCCAGGTCTGCGCCTGGCCCGAGCGCGTGGACCCCCATCAGGTGCTGGGTTCGCACCAGGAGGCTGACCTGCTCAATGCCGGCAAGGCCAGTATGACTACGGAGGTGCGCCGGCTCATCCGGCTTTACGGCGCCAGTGGCAAGGCCCTGAGTTGAACAACAGACAGAGGAGATTATGGCAAGTGACGAACTCGACGGACTCAGCACCGAACACCTGCGCGGCCTTTACCGCAAGCTAGTACTGCTGCGGCGCTTTGAGGACCGGGTGTACCACCTCTTTCTACAAGGCGAGCTGGCCGGTACCCTGCACCAGTACCAGGGCCAGGAGGCCGTGGCCGTGGGGGTGTGCGACCAGTTGCTCCACACCGACTGGATCACCTCCACCCACCGGCCCCACGGCCATGCGCTGGCCAAGGGAGTGAGCAGCCGTGCGGCGATGGCCGAACTCTACGGCAAGGAGACCGGCTGCTGCCGGGGCAAGGGCGGGTCCATGCACTTCGGCGACCCGGAGGTGGGCATGTTGCCGGCCATCGCCATCGTCGGCGGCGGGAACACCGTGGTCACCGGTCTGGGGCTGGCCTTCAAGCTGCGCCAAAGCAGCCAGGTGGCGGTGTGTTTCTTCGGCGACGGGGCCACCAACGAGGGGGCCTTTCACGAGGGCCTGAATTTCGCCGCGGTGCAGCAGCTGCCGGTGGTCTTCGTCTGCGAGAACAACCTCTACGGGGCCTCCACCCCGTACCACCAGGTATCGCCGGTGGTGGACGTGGCCGAACGCGCCGCCGCGTACCGGATGCCGACCCAGATCGTCGACGGCATGGACGTGCTGGCCGTGCGCCGGGTCGCCGGGGAGGCTGTGGCTGCGGCCCGCAGCGGGCAGGGCCCCAGTCTCATCGAATGCAAGACCTACCGCTTCACCGGCCACAGCCGCAGCGACGCGCGCGGGTACCGCACCAAGGTCGAGGAGGCCGAGTGGCTGGCCAGGGACCCTATCCCGTGCCTTGGGCAGGTGCTGGTGGCAGCCGGCCGGCTCAGCGAGGTGGAGTTGGCAGCGGTCGAGGAGGAAGTGAGCGCCGAACTGGACGAGGCAGTGGCGTTCTCGCGACAGTCCCCGGACCCCACCCCGGCCCAGGCCTACGAGGACGTGTGGATATGAACAAGGGCACGAAAGAGACGGGCGTCCCGGGCGAGCGCCGGCTGACCATCGCCGAAGCCCTGCGCGAGGCCATCGCCGAGGAGATGCGGCGCGACGAGTCGGTGTTCCTCATCGGCGAGGACATCGGCGTCGAAGGGGGCTTCGGCGGGGCCTTTGGGGTGTACCTGGGTCTGCCCGAGGAGTTCGGGCACGAGCGCATCATCGACACCCCGATCAGCGAGAAGGTGATCGCCGGGGCAGCCACCGGGGCGGCGCTGATGGGCATGCACCCCATCGCCGACATGCAGTACGCCGACTTCCTCTTCGAGTGCATGGACGAGTTGGTAAACCAGGCGGCCAAGATGCGCTACATGTCCGGGGGCAAACTCAGCGTCCCGATGGTCATGCGCGCTCCGGTGGGCACCACCAACCGCGGGGCCCAGCACGGCCAGTGCCCGGAGAGTTTTTTCCTGCACGTGCCTGGGATCAAGGTGGTCTGCGTCTCCGACGCGTACCACGCCAAGGGCCTGCTCAAGAGCGCGGTGCGGGACGGCAACCCGGTGCTCATCTTCGAGCACAAGCTGCTCTACGGCAGCAAGGGCCGGGCCATGGCCGGGGGCATCGAGCTGACCACCCACGTCCCGCAGGAGGAGTACCTTTTCCCCATCGGCAAGGCGATGGTCAAGCGGCCCGGCGAGCAGGTGACGGTGGTGGCCACCCACATCAGCCTGTACCGCTCGCTGGCGGCGGCCGAACTGCTGGCGGCGGAGGGCATCTCCTGCGAGGTCATCGATCCCCTGAGCCTCAATCCCCTCGACACCGAGACCCTGTGGGCTTCGGTGCGCAAGACCGGCCGGCTGGTGATCGTGCACGAAGACACCCTCACCGGGGGCTGGGGCGCCGAGGTGGCGGCCCGGGCGGCGGACGAGTGTCTCTTCAGCCTGGAGGCACCCGTCAAGCGCATCGCCACGGCCGACGTGCCCCTGCCCTTTGCCCCGGTCATGGAGCAGGAGGTGGTGCCCACCACCGAACGCATCGCCCGGACCATCCGCCAACTTTTCAGTTGAAGAGCAGGGACCATGGCCACCCAAATACGCATGCCGGCGCTGGGACAGACCTCCGACGAGTTGCGCATCCTGCGCTGGCTGAAGGCCGAGGGGGAGGCGGTGAAGGCCGGCGAGACCCTGCTGGAGGTGGAGACGGACAAGGCGACCCTGGAGGTCGAGGCCGCCGCCACCGGCCTCCTGTTGAAGGTCATCTGTCCCGAGGGGGAGAGCGCTGAGGCCGGGACGGTGATCGCGTACGTGGGCAAGGCCGGGGAAGAGGTGAATGTGGCAGCTTCTGCCCTGGTGCAACCTCTCGCTCCCCCGGACGAGGAGCAACACGCAGCGCCGCCCTCGGCCAAGGTGCTGGCCACGCCGGTGGCCCGCCACCTGGCCAGGGAGCATGACATCGACCTGGGCCAGGTGCACGGCAGCGGGCCGGGTGGGCGCATCGAGAAGAAGGACGTGGAGGCGCTGATTGGCGCCGCAAGCGGAGATACCCGGGTGACTTGCAGCGACAGCCCGGTGCCCCGCCACCGCCAGCTCATCGCCCAGCGGGTGCTGCAGTCGGCGCGCGATGTACCGCAGATCCGGCTGGCCATGACCATCGCCATGGAGCAAACGCAGATCCTGCTCCGGGAAGAGCGGGCCGGGGGCCTGGAGGGTCTCACCTATACCCACCTGATCCTGCGGGCGGCAGCCCAGGCCCTGCGCGCCCATCCGCAGTTCAACCGGGTGTGGCTGGAAGAGGGGCCGCAGTACCGCACCTTTGCCCGGGCCGACGTGGGGCTGGTGATCGCCGCCGGGGACAACCTGCTGGTGGCCACCATCCCCGAGCCGGATGCGCTGCCCCTGGCCGGGCTGGTGGCCCAGGTGCGGGGGGCAGTGGAGCGGGCTCGGAGGGGAGCGCTGAATCAACAGGACGCCTCGCCGGCGGCCCTCAGCCTCAGCAACCTCGGGATGTACGGGGTGGACGAGTTCGAGGCGCTGGTGGACCCGGCGCAGAGCGCCATGCTCGCCGCAGGCCGCGTGGCCGAGCAGGTGGTGGTGCGCGATCGGGGCATGTACATCGCGCCCCAGCTGCGCCTCAGCCTGAGCGTGGACCACCGGGTGGCCGACGGGGTGCTGGCAGCGCAGTTCATGCAGACCTTGCGGGAAACACTTGAGAAGGGAGATGCCCGATGAAACGTTCGCGGATCAACACCATCATGCGGGAGGCCGACGAATTCTTGCGGCGCCGGCAATTCTACCTGCCCCCTTTCGCGTACTGGACCCCCGAGGCATGGGGAAAGCGGGGGGAGGAGGTGCGCCAGATCGCCGATCGCCGGTTGGGCTGGGACATCACCGACTTTGGCCAGGAGGACTACGAGCGCATCGGGCTCTTTGTCTTCACCTTGCGCAACGGGCAGCCGGGCGGCCAGGGCAAGAACTACTGCGAGAAGATCCTGGTAGTCGGGGTGGACCAGGTCACGCCCATGCACTTCCACTGGTTCAAGATGGAGGACATCATCAACCGGGGCGGCGGCCAGTTGGCCATGCGGCTGTACAACGCGGCCGAAGACGAAACCCTGGACGACACGCCTGTGCAGGTGAGCATGGACGGCGAGTTGCGCACGGTCGAGGCCGGGGCCACGGTGCTCCTGGCGCCCGGGGAGAGCATCACCCTGGAGCCGTACTGCTACCACAAGTTCTGGGGCGTGGACGAGCGGGTGCTGGTGGGGGAGGTGTCCAAGGTGAACGACGACAATACCGACAATCGCTTCTTCGAGCCAGTGGGGCGTTTCCCGGCCATCGAGGAGGACGAACTGCCCCTGCACCTGTTGGTCAACGACTATGGGCGCTACTACCGGCCCACCGCTGAGCCGGGTGCGAGGTGAATAGACCCATGAAAACCGCACCCTGCGGTTCATGGAAATTGCCCATCAGCGCCCAGAGCCTGGTCGCCGAGGCCGTGGGCCTGGGCAGCGTCCGCCTGGCTGGCGGGGAGATCTGCTGGATCGAGTCGCGCTATCTCGACCGCCTGATCGGCCCGTACCCGGAGCGGCTGGATCTGTGCGCGGGTGTTTGGTTTTGAGCCGATCCGGTGGAGCCGGTGGCGATAGAGGATCTCTGAGGCATGGCGGTCCATTGCGCTCTGCCCAGGGACAGGCAGAGGCGCCGCAGTTGCGAGGCGCGCTTGAGGCGCGCGGTCACTGCCCTTGCGGACATGTCAACGCTCATCCGATACTCCCCTCAGCCGGGCAATGTCATCCTGGTCCTGGCCGCTGTTGCGCAGCAGTTTCATGGCGATCATGTCCTCGCGGGACACCACTCGGAGGTTTCCGCCTTCCCAAGCGACGGTTGAGCGGGAGGCCCAGGCCGGCCCCAGGGCTGGGGTGACCACGATCAGATCGAGGGTGAGGTAGTCCTCGGTCGCTGGGTCTGCCTTGACCAGCCGGCGGATCTCCACCGCGCCCCCGCCAAAAAGGAGCGGCTTCTCCTCCAGCCGGAAGCCTCGGGTGGCCGCTGCGGCGACCACCTGGGCCAACCCCTCCGGTGGCACCAACAGGTCGACATCCACCGTCGCCCTTGGCACTCCATACACCGCCATCGCCAATCCCCCGCACAGCGCGTAGGCCGCCTGGTGCTGTTCCAGTGCGCCGACCAGAGCCCTGAATTCCTCGTACAGATCCAGCATCGGTCCACCCTTGGAACGGGCTCAGGCCAGCGCCGGCTCGGCACGCCCCTGGGGCGGGCGGATGAAGGTGCGCCAGGTGAGGAAGGCCTCCACGATCAGCCATAATGAGAGCACGATGAGGGAGAGGGTGATGAGGAACTGGAAGTGGTGCAAGGGTTCGATGGAAGCGCCCGACTGCCACAGGCTCATATAGGGCCCGATGGAGATCAGCAGGCTCCACAGGGTCATGGCCATCATGAAGAGGGTGGGACCCAGGGCCAGCCAGTAGGGCTGTCCTTTGCGCGCCAGCCAGACCGTGATCCCCAGCAGGGTGAGGGCGGCCAGCAATTGGTTGCTGCTGCCGAAGATGCCCCAGAAGACCTGGTACAGGGGCAGGGGCTTGCCGGCGAATTCGATGCGGGGGATGGCCAGGGCCAGGGCCGGCAGCACCAGGGTGAGGGCAGTGGCCAGGATGGCCTGGGGCCGCGAGGACCAGCTCAAGAGTTCCATCAGCACGTACCGGGCCAGGCGGGTGCAGGCGTCCAGGGTGTCGAAGACAAAGGTGGCGAAGCACAGGAGCGCGAACTGGTAGAGCAGGGCGCGGATCTCCACGCCGGCCGGCAGCAGGGGCGAGAGGGCGTGGTCGGCGAAGTTGGCGATGCCCTTGGCGTAGATGGCGCTGGGGCCGCCGCTGGGCTGGGTCAGGATCATCAGGGTGGCCAGGCTCAGACAGGCGAAGAAGGCTTCTAGGAGCATGGAGCCATAGCCTACGGAACGGGCGTCCAGTTCGCAGCGCAGCTGTTTGCTGGTGGTGCCGCTGGCCACCACGCTGTGGAAACCCGAGCAGGCGCCGCAGGCCACGGTGATGAAAAGGATGGGGAAGAGCGGGGCGGCATTGCCGAAGGAATCGGTGGCCTCCCAGCCCTTGAAAAAGGGCTGCTGGATGTGGAGATCGCCGCTGAAGGCCCCGATGGCGATGCCCAGCACGCCGGCACCCATCACGATGTAGAGGAAGTACCCGCCCAGTTCGCCGCGGGGCTGGAGCAGGGCCCAGACTGGGGCCAGGGCCGCCAGGAAGCAGTAGGCCAGCAGCACGTAGCCCCAGACCACCTGCGGGTTGACGCCGGGCAGCAGGCTGCCCAGGTCGATGGGCAGGTACGGTCCCAGGACGATGGAGACGAAGACCAGGGGCAGGAAGATGAGCTTGGCCCTGACCGGGCTGAGCGAGGTGAAGCGCAGGGCCAGGCCCATGGCCACCGCCAGCAGCAGATAGAGGACCGAGGAGGTGGCCACCGCCGGTCCGGGGGCATCGGCGGTGGCAGCGCTGGAGGGGACCACAAAGGTGCCGGCGGTCACGTCGGTGAAGGCGATGATCACGTAGATCAGGGCGAACCAGATGAAGATCAAAAAGAGCAGGTGGGCGCGGGGGTTCATGTGCTCGCGCACCACCTGGGCGATGGAGCGGGCCCGGTGGCGCACGCTGGCGACCAGGGCGGTGAAGTCGTGGATGCCGCCGATGAGGATGGAGCCCAGGATGATCCACAGCCAGGCCGGTCCCCAGCCGAAGTAGAGCCCGGCCAGGATGGGGCCGACGATGGGGCCGGCGGCGGCGATGGCCGAGAAATGCTGGGGCAAGAGATAAGAGGCGCGGGCCGGCTCAAAGTCCAGGCCGTCGCGCAGTTGGTGGGCCGGGGTGTCCTCGGCGGTGCTGAGGTTGAAGATCGCCGCCAGTTTGCGGCCCACCACGCGGTAGGCCAGGGAGAGGACCAGGGCGGAGAAGACGAGGAAGAGCAGCAGATCCATGGGCGGTATCCTTATCGAAGAAGTCTAACCTCGCTCCATCAGCCGGCAGGTGCCGTCCTCGTGGCCGACGATCACCAGGTCGGCCATATTGACGAAGAGGCCGTTCTCCACCACCCCGGGCAGGTGGTTGAGCCAGGACTCGGTGCGGGCCGGGTCGGGGATGCCCTGGGAGAAGCGGCAGTCGAGGATGAAGTTGCCATTGTCGGTGACAAAGGGCTCGTCCCCCTGGGGGCGCAGGCGCAGGTCGGCGATGATCTTCTCCTCGACCATGAAGCGCTGGACCACCGGCCAGCCGAAGGGCACCACCTCCACCGGCAGAGGGGCGCGCGCCCCCAGGTGGGAGACCAGCTTGGAGGGGTCGACGATGAAGATGCGGTGGGTGCTGGCCGCGGCCACGATCTTCTCCCGCAGCAGGGCGCCGCCCAGGCCCTTGATGAGCTGGAGGGTGGGGTCCACCTCGTCGGCCCCGTCGATGGTCAGGTCCACCACCGGGTTGTCCTCGAGGCTGATCAGCTCGATGCCCACCTTTTCAGCCAGGCGGGCCGAGGCTTCGGAGGTGGGGATGGCCTGGATCTGCAGGCCCTGGGCCACCCGCTCGCCCAGGGCGCGGATGAGGTGGACCGCGGTGGAGCCGGTGCCCAGGCCCACCACCATCCCATCGTTGACGTGTTCGGCGGCTTTTCTGCCGGCCACTTCCTTGGGGTCCATAGGCACCTCTTTTACAAGCGCATGAGGTAGTGGATCTGGCGGGCCACTTCCCGGAAGCCCATGCTGGGGTAGAACAGGGAGCCGATGGCGTTCTGGGCCAGGGTCTCGATCTTGACCGCTTCCATGCCCTGCCGGTGCAGATAGTCCAGGGCG
>JACPJE010000230.1 GCA_016187725.1 Candidatus Latescibacterota bacterium | reverse complement strand
GGGGGCCAGGCAGGTGCTGGCGGGGCTGGAACGGATCCCGGCGCAGATCGAGAGCATCCTGGAGCGCGGCGAAGAAATACGCCAGGTCGCCCGGGCCTATGCGCAGCACGCCCATTTCCTCTACCTGGGTCGGGGCATCAACTTCCCCGTCGCCCTGGAGGGCGCCCTCAAGCTCAAAGAGGTCTCCTACATCCACGCCGAAGGCATCCCCGCGGCGGAGATGAAACACGGCCCCATCTCGCTGGTGGACGAGACCATGCCGGTGCTCTTTGTCCTCAGCCGGGGGGACGAGACCGGGCGGGTGCTGGGCAACATGGAGGAGATCCGCGCGCGCAAGGGGAGGATCGTGGCCATCGCGCCAGAGGGCGAGGAGCGGGTGGCGGCCTACGCGGACCAGTTGATCCGCGTCCCGGACACATCCGAACTCCTCTCTCCTTTCCTGAACGTCGTCCCCCTGCAACTTTTGGCCTATCACGCGGCGGAGATCCGGGGCTGCGACGTGGACAAACCCCGAAACCTGGCCAAGGCCGTGACGGTGCAGTGATGGAATACCGGCGGGCGACCGAAGCCGACGCGCGCGGCATCGCCGCGGTCCTGGTGCAGTCCTACAATATCGCTTCTCTGGAGGAGGGGGAGGCGGTCTTCAGGGAGGAGTGCGGCCGGGGTATCTGCTATCTGGTGGCCGCGGAGGGCGGGCAGGTCGTGGGCCTGACGAGCTGGATGCCGCACGGCCTGCCCAAACACGGGCTGGCGGAACTGGACCGCATCGCCGTCTCTCCCGCGATGCGGGGGCGGGGGGTCGCAGCGGAACTGGTCCAGGCCCTGCTCGCTGACGCCGGCGCTTACTACGGGGCCCACGGGGGCCGGCTGCGGAAGTTGTTCCTGATGACCCACTCCGACAACCTGAGGGCGCAGGCTTTCTATCTCAAGATGGGCTTTAAAGCAGAAGCCACCCTCAAGGACCATTACTACCCGGGCAAAGACGAGCTCGTGATGTCCCTGTTCCCCTGAGTTGAGGAGCTGCGGATGAGACCCCCCGACCGAGAAACCCTCGTTTCCCTGTACCGGCAGATGCTGGTGATCCGCCGCTGCGAGGAGCAACTGGCCCGCTCCTACCAGGCTGGCCTCATCCCCGGGGCCTGCCACACCTACGTGGGCCAGGAGGCTATCGCCACCGGGGTGTGCGCCCACCTGCGCCCAGACGACGCGGTGTTCAGCACCCACCGCGGCCACGGCCATGCCCTGGCCAAGGGCGTGCCTCCGCGCCAGGTGGTGGCCGAACTCTACGGCCGGGCCACGGGTTGCTCGCAGGGCCGGGGCGGCAGCATGCACCTCTTCTCCCCCGAGGTGGGGATGATGGGCACCAGCGGCATCGTCGGCCCCTGCATCCTGCAGGCCACTGGCGCCGGCTACTCCTTCAAGCTGCTCAAGACCGACCGCCTGGGGGTGGCCTTCTTCGGGGACGGGGCCGTGAACAACGGTGCCTTCCACGAGGGCCTCAACCTGGCCACCATCTTCAATCTGCCGGTGCTCTTTGTCTGCGAGAACAACCTGTACGCCACCGAGGTGCCCTTTGCCTACGCCTCCAAGAACCCCGAGGTGGCCAACCGCGCCGCCGCGTACAACCTGCTGGGGGTGGCGGTGGACGGCAACGACGTGCTGGCCGTGTACCGGGTGGCCGGCGAAGCCATCGCCCGGGCCCGCAAGGGCGGTGGCCCCACCCTGATCGAATGCCGCACCTACCGCACCCGCGCCCACGCCGAGGGCATGCGGGAGGCCGGGTACCGCACCCTGGAGGAGATCGAGTCCTGGAAGCAGCGCGACCCCATCGCCGCCTTCCGCAAGCAGCTTTTGGCCCGGGGCTACCGCGCCGGCGAGTTGGACAAGATCGACGAGGAGGTCAAGGCCCAGATCCAGGACGCGGTGGAATTCGCCGACCAGAGCCCCTGGCCCGACCCGGCCACCCTCATGGACCACATCTACAGCAGCCCGGGAGTCTGATAGATGCGCGAATTGACCTTCACCGCCGCGGCCCGCGAGGGCCTGGCCGAGGAGATGGCCCAGAACCCCACCATCTTCGTGGTCGGCCAGGGCATCGGCAAGCGCGGCGGCAACTTCAACACCACCACCGGGCTCTACGACCTCTACGGCCAGGAGCGCCTGGCCGACGTGCCCATCAGCGAGCGGGGTTTTGTGGGTATGTGCGCCGGCGCCGCCATGACTGGCACCCGGCCAGTGGTGGACTTCATGTTCCTAGACTTCATCCTCGACGGCTTCGGCGAGCTGGTCAACCAGGCCGCCAAGATGCAGTACATGAGCAGCGGCCGGCTCAAGATGCCCCTGCTCTTGCGCGGCTGCATCGGCGTGGGCGGCTCCTCTGCCACCCACCACTCGGGTAACTACTACCCCATCTTCGCCCACCTGCCCGGCTTCCGCGTCGTGCTGCCCACCAACCCGTACGACGCCAAGGGCCTGCTCAAGACCGCCCTGCGCTGCGACGACCCAGTGCTTTTCCTGGAGCACAAATCCCTGCTCAACACCAAGGGACCGGTGCCCGAGGAGGAGTACACCATCCCCTTCGGCCAGGCCGCAGTGGTGCGCCCCGGCACCTCGGTGACCGTGGTGGCCTTTGCCCTGATGGTGCGCAAGACCCTGGAGGTGTGTGAGCAACTGGAAAAGGAGGGGATCTCGGTCGAGCTGATCGACCCGCGCACCGTGGCCCCCCTAGATATCGACACCATCCTCGAATCCGTGCACAAGACCGGCAGACTGCTGGTGGTGGACGAGACCTTCGCTCCCTGCGGCATCGGCGCCGAGGTGACCGCCCAGGTCATGGAGAAGGGCTTCGACGACCTCGACGCCCCAGTGCGCCGGCTCTGTGGGGCCCACACCCCCATTCCCTACAGCGCCCCCCTCGAACAGGCCGCGGTGCCGCAAGCCCTCCAGATCGCCCAGGCCCTCCGCGACCTGGTGGCCGAGTAGCCATGGCCATCGAAATTGTATTGCCCCGCCTGGGGTGGACCATGGAAGAAGGCACCCTGGTCGAATGGCTCAAGCAGGATGGCGACCAGGTGAAGGCCGGCGAGGTGCTCTTCACCGTGGAGAGCGACAAGGCCGTCAACGAGGTGGAGTCCTTTGACGATGGCGTATTGCGCATACCGCCCGACTCCCCGCCGCCCGGTAGCACCCTGCCAGTG
>JACPJE010000229.1 GCA_016187725.1 Candidatus Latescibacterota bacterium | reverse complement strand
CCCGCCGGTGCCCGCCTGGTTCTGGCTCTCCTCGTCCCGTTGGCGGGCCTTCTCGGCCTGGCGGTAGAACTTCTGGGCGTTGTAGAAGGTGTTGAAATACACGCACCCCGGCAGCGCCAGGAGGGCGACCAGCAGCAGCGGGCAGCAGCGCATCGCAGGGCCCCCTGCCTCAGCCCCGGTCCTGCTGGAGCTGGAGGTGGTAGTCCTGCAGGGCCTGCACGGACAATTCCCGCTGCTGCAGGGCCCGGATGCCGGCGGCGGCGGCCTGGGCGCCGGCCATGGTGGTGGTGTAGGGGATGTTGTTCATGATGGCGGCCCGGCGCACGGCGAAATCGTCGTACTGGGACTGCTCGTCCTGAGGGGTGTTGATGACCAGACAGACCATGCGGCTGCGGATGGCGTCCTCGATGTGGGGCCGGCCCTCGTGGATCTTGAGAATCTTCCTGGCCTCCACGCCGTGGCGCTGGAGGAAGTCGCCGGTCCCCTGGGTGGCCAGCAGTTCAAAACCGGACTGGCTCAACTGCCTGGCGATGGGGAGCACCCCCTCCTTGTCGGCGTCGTTGACGCTGATGAACACCTGTCCCTTGGCCGGCAGCATGTACCCAGCGCCCATCTGCGCCTTGAGGAAGGCCACCCCGAAGCTGTCGCCGATGCCCATCACCTCCCCGGTGGACTTCATCTCCGGCCCCAGCAGGCCGTCGGCCCCCGAGAACTTGCTGAAGGGCAGCACCGCCTCCTTGACCGAGATATGGACGGGGATGACCTCGGCGGTCAACCCCTGGTCGCGCAGGCTCCTGCCGGTCATGGCCCGGGCGGCGATCTTGGCCAGGGGCCGGGCGATGGCCTTGCTGACAAAGGGCACGGTGCGCGAAGCCCGGGGGTTGACCTCCAGCACGTAGACCAGGCCCTGCCGGATGGCGAACTGCACGTTCATCAGGCCCACCACCTCCAGGGCCCGGGCCAGGGTGTGGGTGTATTCTCTGACGGTCTGGAGGTTCTCCTCGGTGATGTCGTAGGGGGGCAGCACGCAGGCGCTGTCGCCCGAGTGCACCCCGGCGTGCTCGATGTGCTGCATGATCCCGCCGATCACCACCTCCCGGCCGTCGGCCACCGCGTCCACGTCGAACTCCTGGGCCCCCTCCAGGTACCGGTCGATGAGCAGGGGATGATCCGGCGAGGCGGCGATGGCCGTCTTCACGTACCGCTCCAGGCTGGCCTCGTCGTAGACCACTACCATCGCCCGTCCCCCCAGCACGTAGGAGGGGCGCACCAGCACTGGATAGCCGATGCGCCCGGCCACCTGCCTGGCCTCTTCGAGGCTGCGGGCCATGCCGTTCTCGGGCTGGCGGATCTCCAGCTTGCGCAGCAGGGCGTCGAAGCGCTCGCGGTCCTCGGCCAGGTCGATGCTGTGCGGGGTGGTGCCGATGATGGGAACCCCGGCCCGCTCCAGACCCAGGGCCAGGTTGAGCGGGGTCTGGCCGCCGAACTGCACGATCACCCCTTCGGGCTTTTCGTGTTCGAGGATGTTGAGCACGTCCTCCACGGTCAGCGGCTCGAAGTAGAGCTTGTCCGCGGTGTCGTAGTCGGTGCTGACCGTCTCGGGGTTGCTGTTGATCATGATGGTCTCGTACCCGTCCTCGCGCAGGGCAAAACAGGCGTGCACGCAGCAATAGTCGAACTCGATCCCCTGGCCGATGCGGTTGGGCCCCCCTCCCAGGATGGCGATCTTCTTGCGCTGCGAAGGCAGGGCTTCGTCCTCCCGCTCGTAGGTCGAATAATGATAGGGGGTGTAGGCCTCGAATTCGGCGGCGCAGGTGTCCACGGTCTTGAACACCGGGACAATCCCCAGTTCCTGGCGGCGGCGGCGCACGCTCAACTCGTCGGTGCCGCGCAGAAAGGCCAGCTGCCGGTCGCTGAAACCGTACTCCTTGGCCTGGCGCAGCAGGGCAGGGTCCTGCAGGAAATCGACGGCAGCCAGGCGCTGTTCCATCCGGTAGAGTTCGACCAGGTTGTCGAGGAACCAGGGGTCGATGCGGGTGAGCTTGTAGAGTTCCTCCACCGCATACCCCTTGGCGATGGCGGCCTTCAGGTAGAAGAGGCGCTGGGAATTGGGCGCCATCAGCCGCTCGCGCAGCTCCTTGTCGGCGATCCGGGCCGGGTCCAGGTCCTTGCCGTCGGCGCCCCAACCGGCCCGGCCGATCTCCAGCGAGCGCAGCCCCTTCTGCAGCGACTCCTTGAAGGTGCGGCCGATGGCCATGGTCTCGCCCACCGAGCGCATCTGGGTGTCCAGGGCGTCGGGGGTGCCGGGGAACTTCTCAAAGGCAAAGCGCGGGATCTTGGTGACCACGTAGTCGATGGTGGGCTCGAAGGAGGCCGGGGTCACCCGGGTGATGTCGTTGCGGATCTCGTCCAGGGTGTACCCAACGGCCAGCTTGGCGGCGATCTTGGCGATGGGGAAACCGGTGGCCTTGGAGGCCAGGGCCGAGCTGCGCGACACCCGGGGATTCATCTCGATCACCAGCATCCGGCCGCTCTTGGGGTCCACCGCGAACTGGATGTTGGAGCCGCCGGTGTCCACCCCGATGGCGCGGATCACCGCGATGGCCGCGTCCCGCATCTGCTGGTACTCTTTGTCGCTGAGGGTCTGGGCCGGGGCCACGGTGATGCTGTCGCCGGTGTGCACCCCCATCGGGTCGAAGTTCTCGATGGAGCAGATGATGACCACGTTGTCGTTGAGGTCGCGCATCACCTCCAGTTCAAATTCCTTCCAGCCCAGCACCGACTCCTCGATGAGCACCTCGCCGATGGGGCTCAGGTCGATGCCGTAGCTGGCGATGCGCTCGAATTCCTGGGCGTTGTACGCGATGCCCCCACCGCTGCCTCCCATGGTGAATGAGGGCCGCACGATGGTGGGATAACCCAGCTCAGCCTGGTGGCGCTGGGCTTCTTCGAGGGAGCGCACGAAGAAACCGCGCGGCATCTGCAATCCGGCCCGGTCCATGGCCTTCTTGAACAATTCGCGGTCCTCGGCGGTGCGGATGGCCTCGATCTTGGCCCCGATCAATTCCACCCCGTAGCGATCCAGCACCCCGCGCTCGGCCAGGGCCACCGCGGTGTTGAGCGCCATCTGGCCGCCCAGGGTGGGCAGCAGGGCGTCTGGCCGCTCCCGGGCGATGATCTGCTCGCAGATCCCGGGGGTGATGGGCTCGACGTAGGTCCGGTCGGCGATCTCCGGATCGGTCATGATGGTGGCCGGGTTGCTGTTGATCAGGACGATCTGGTAGCCCTCCTCCCGCAGGGCCTTGCAGGCCTGGGTGCCGGAGTAGTCGAATTCGCAGGCCTGGCCGATGACGATGGGCCCGGAGCCGATCAGCATGATCTTGTGGAGGTCGGTGCGCTTGGGCATAGTTCAACCGAAACGGGTGGTCAGAGAAGGCCAGCTTGGACTTGGATGCTGCCTCGATCGCGGCACGGGCGGGCAGCAGAGAAATTGGGGGAGCAATGCCCCGAGTGGCGACTGGGCCGCCCAGCCTCAGGACCTGGCCACAAAACCCAGGTAGAGCAGCAGGATGATGAGGCCGATGGTGGCGCAGTACCCCACCTTGAGCAACTGGAGGCGCAGCCGGTCCCAGTCGGGGCGCCACCGGGCGCGCCAGGCAGCGCGACGGGGGCGGGCCGGTTCTTTGAACTCTCCCTGGAAGCGGTGCGCGTCGATCAGGCGCACCAGCTGGGGATCGTACTGGGCGATAGTCCTGAGGATCTGCCTTTTGCGGCGCGCCGCCTTCTCGGCGAAGATCTCGTCGAGCGACTTGATCGGACTGTCTTCGCCCAGCTGCGAGTGCCGCTCCTCGGCGTAATCGGCCATCAGGACAAAGGTCTGTTCCCGCTCCAGGGTTTCGGCCAGGCCGTTGAGCGCTTCGCGGTTCTTGAGATTCTTGTAGAGCACGTCGTAACAGGTGTCGATGAAGCGCCTGAAGTCCTCGCAGATCTCCTGTTCGGACAGGCCCATCAGGTAGGATTCTTCGATGATCTCTTCGATGGCTTCCTTGACCCTGGACATCTTCTCTCCGCAGGCAGAGCCGCCCCTCAACCGACCTGTAGACCTTTCATACGTTACTGCATCCCCCAAAGACTGTCAAGAGCAGTCGGCCACCTCCACCAGCGCCCGGGGAAGGGCCCGGCTGATATCCCCGGCCTTCATCCCCCACTCGCCCTGCTGGTTCCTGGCCAGATCTCCTGCCGCCCCATGCAGATAGACCCCCGCACAGGCCGCGCTTTCCGGGGTCACGCCCTGGGCGATCAGGCCGGCGATCAGGCCGGTCAGCACGTCCCCCGCCCCAGCGGTGGCCATGCCGGGATTGCCGGTGGGATTGACCATGACCCGGCCGTCGGCCAGGGCCACCAGGGTGGGCGCTCCCTTGAGCACCAGGACCAGGCGGTGCCCAGTGGCGAAACGGCGCGCCGCTCCCAGGAGATCCCGTCGCACTTCCTGCATTTCCATCCCCGACAGCCGGGCGAATTCTCCGGCATGGGGCGTGAGCACCAGCTGGGCGGGACAGTCCTTCAATTTATCGGCCTGACCGGCAAAGGCGTTCAGCCCGTCCGCGTCTAACACCACCGGCACCCCGGCGCGCCCCAGCAGCCGGCGGACCAACTCCCCGGTCTCCCGGTGCCGGCCCAGGCCAGGGCCCAGGGCCAGGCACTGGGCCCCTGAGAGCAGAGGCAGGATCTCGCCCAGGGCGCGCAGGCTCAGGCAGCGGTGCCGGCGGACCTCGGGCAGGGGCCGGGTCATCACCTCGGTGAGCTTGACCTCCAGGAGGTCGTGCAGGCTGGCCGGCGCTCCCAGGATCACCTTGCCCGCCCCCGAAAGCAGGGCGCTGTCCGCTGCCAGGGCCGCTGCTCCGGTCATGCCCGCCGAACCGGCCACCACCACCGCCAGGCCGCAACTGCCCTTGTGGGCGTCTGGGGGCCGGCGCGGAATCAGGCGGGCCACTTCCTCGCCGCTGATCAGATGGACCGTCTCTGGCCCGGGAACCGGCACCGGCAGACCTATATCTGCCACCACCAGGGTGCCGCAGTAACTCTTTCCCGGATAGAAGAGCTGGCCGATCTTGGGCAGGCCAAAGGTCACGGTCAGCACCGCCCGCACGCAGGCCCCGGGCACCTGGCCGGTGTCGGCCTCCAGCCCCGAGGGCAGGTCCACGGCCACCACTGGCCGGCCCGCCTGGCCCAGCCGCTCGATAATCCGGTGGAACTCCGGACGGGGCGCCCCCCGGCTGCCGGTGCCCAGCAGGGCATCCACCGCCAGATCGGCCCCCTCCAGGGCGCGGCCCAGAGCCAGCAGGTCCTCCTCCCCCAGCAGGGGCAGGGCCTGCAGGCCGGCCTCCTCCATTTTTGTCAGCTGGTAGCGCGCCTCCCCCTGCACCGCCTGGCGCGGGGCAGCCAGAAAGACCTGGACCCCCACCCCTGCCCGGCGCAGCAGCCGGCCCACCACCAAACCGTCGCCGCCATTATTGCCCTTGCCGCAGACCACCACCACCTCCAGATCCTCCAGCCCTTCCCAGCGCTGCCGGATGGCCTCCACCACCCGGGCGCCGGCCCGCTCCATCAGTTCGGCGCCGCTCACCCCGCCTTCGCGGATGGCTCGTTGGTCCAGCTGGGCCATTTCTTTGCTGGTGACCAGACGGGGGAAGTCCATCAATGCTCCCAGGGCCGGATGAGTTCGCGCCAGTGCCGCGGCGGTGCCGACGGCGGCTGGGCGCCCGAATACTTGAAGCAGAGCTGGCGGAAACCCAGACTGACCAGCAGCGCCAGGGCAGCGAGCCCGCCGCAGAAGAGCCCCACACCGGTGAAGGCACTGATACCCAGGAGGAGCAGGCTGCCCAGCAGCAGGCCGCCGGCCAGCCGGGGATTGTCCAGGACCAGGAGAAAACTCTGCCGCACCACCGGCCACACCCGGCTGTCCTGGGACAGCAGCACCGGAAAAGAGAAGGCCGCCGTCAGCAGCAGGGCCAGCAGCAGCCAGAGCATGCTGCCGCTGAGGATGAGCCCCAGCCAGCCCCCCAGGCGCTGGTAGAAGAAGATATTGATCAGCAACAAGCCGGTGACTCCGCACAGGAACAACCCCAGGAGCTGGACCCGCAGCGCGAAGCGCAGCACCTCCCTCAGGATCGCCCTCACCTCGGCCGGCCGGTCCCCGGCCCAGTGCTGCCCCGCCGCAAAGAGCAGCAACCCCGGCGGGGCGAAGAGCACCAACTCCGCGCCCAGCAGCAGGCCGGCGATCGCCCCCGGAAGGGCCAGTTCACCTTCCAGATTCAGACCTGCCGCAGCCAAGAGCGCCCCGGCCGCCAGCCAGGGCAGGCTCAGCAGGGTCCACAGCAGGTTGAACCCGATCAGCGCCCACAGGTGGTCGTACACCGCCCAGGCGAAGCGCTTGGCCAGTCCCATGCGCCGGTCAGAGGCCCCGCTGCATGAACTCGGCGTACACCCGGGCCGTCTGCACCAATTCCCGCACCCCCACCCGCTCGTCCACCCCGTGGGCCTGCTCCCCTTTGACCCCGTAGCCGATGCCGGGCAACCCGCCTTCGGCCACAAAGTAGTGCAGATCGGTGAAGCCGCGCGTGGCGCTGAAGGCCGAGGCCTGCCGGCGCACCCGCTGCACGGCCCGGGCAAAGGCCTGGGGCAGGGTCCCGGTGCCCTCCCCCACGCAGGGGTCGAGGCGCAGCCGGGTGTGCACCCGCACCCTGACCCCGCGCAGCGGAGCGGCGGCCTTCTCCAGGGCCCCCCGCAACTCCTCCTCGGCCCGGGTCACTGTCTCGCTGGGCAGGACGCGGCGGTCGATGGAGAAGGCCGCCCGGGCCGGCACCGTATTCACCTTGTCCCCGGTACCCCCGCCGAAAACCCCGCCGATATTGAGGGTGGGCCAGCGCTCCTGCCCGTTGGGGTCGCGCCAGCGCCGGGCCGGCGCCTGCAACCCCTTTTTCCAGGCCCGGAGTCGCCAGACCAGCTCGGCCATGGTCTCGAAGGCATTGTGCCCCTGCTCGGGGCTGGAGGCGTGGGCGGCCTTGCCCTCGATCTCCACCTCCAGCCAGAGCACCCCATTGTGCCCCAGGCCCACCCGGTTGCCCGAGGCCCCTTCGCACACCACCGCATAGTCGGCTTTCACCAAACCCTGGCGCACCAGGTACCCGGCCCCCAACTCCCCGCCGGTCTCCTCGTCGGCAGTGAAGGAGCACTCCACGCCAAAGGCCGGTTCCCGGCCGGTGCGCCGCAGGGCCTCCAGCCCCATCAGCAGGGCGGCGATGGACCCTTTCATGTCCCCCGACCCACGGCCGTAGAGCCAGCCGCCGCGCACCTCGGGCGCAAAGGGGCTGCCGCAGCGCCACTTGCCGGCGGCGGGGACCACGTCGTAATGGGCGTTGAAGTGCACGGCGGGGGCGGCCCTGACCGGCCAGCGGGCCACCGCGTTGTAGCGCGGCAATTCCAACCCGGCCCGCCGCAAAGCCTCCTGGGGGACCTGGTGGACAGCCACCTCCAGCCCCAGGCCGGCGCAGCGCCGTGCCAGCCAGTCCACCATCTTCCGGTAGTCGATCCCCGGCGGGTTGACCGTGGGCAGGCACACCATGGCCTGCAGGTCGCGCACCAGCCGTCCCTGGTGCTGCTCTATATACTCGTGCACATCCATAACGCCGTCCTTCCACACCCGTCTGACATGAAATTCGCCTCCGCCTCCACCAGCCTATCCGGCCGCTCGACCGCGACCTCTTTCACCGCACCACTCCCGGCCCGCGGTACTCCCGGCCATCTGAGATGGTCCCTGTTCTGGGGCTCAAAGGGCTTGGGCCGGCCCCCAGCTTGGTGGACAGGACCACCGGGGTTTTGATCCCCTCCAGGAACCTGCCGATCACCTCCTCGCTGTCCGCATAGGTAGGGGCAGTGTCGATGTAGTTGACCCCCAGCTCCAGGGCCCTCAGGGTGGCGCTCCGGCCCTGCTCGAAGCCCCCTCCCACCGAGGAGACGAAGAGCCTCCCCAGCGACAGCTCGCTGACCTCAAGCCCCGTCCTGCCCAGCACTCTGGTCTTCATTCAGCCCTTCCCCTCTGCGGCGCGCAAGGCACTCGAACTCACATCGGCGCGGAATGCGCTTTCGGGAATGTCCAGGAGGAGCGGGCGCCAGATCGCCGGCACCCCCACCTCTTCCAGGGTCTGGTACCGCCCCTCGCACAGCCGGCCGGCCACCAGGAAACGGCAGCCCAGCGCCAGCATCTGGGCCAGCCCCTCCTCCATCTCCGCCTGTCCCCCACGGTAATACTTGGGGTCTACGAGCCTGAAGGCGGTGTCCACCCCCACGGCGAACCAGCAGCCCGGGAAGAGCAGGGCCTTCTGCGCGAAGATGGGCGCCCTGGTCACCACCACCGGGTACCGCCCCCGCAGCGCTTCCAGCCGGCGCAACACTTCCTCGTAGGCCAGGGGCGGCTTGTCCACGTTCTCCACCGCCAGCTCCAGCGCCACCGGCCGACCGCTGCGCGCCACCGCTGCCCGGGCCAGGCCCTCGTGCCCCTGGTGCAGGGGGTTGAAGGAGCCGGGAAAAAGCAGCCGGTCGCGCCGGACGGGGTCGAGGGAAAAGCCGCCCTCCAGCCCCAGTTCCAGCACCTCAGCTTCGCCCCCGAGTAGCTGTTCCAGTTCCGGGCAGACCGGGCAGTTGCGCCGCACCACCGACGCCCACCCAGGCAAAGGCGTCTCCCCTGGCGGTAGGCCACATCCTTCCCCGATCGCCTGCAGGATCACCTGGCTGAGCACCTCTTCCTGGGCCAGGCGCTCGGCCGCGCCTTTTTCCAGTTGGAGTTGGAAGAACTGGTATTCCTGCGCGGAGCGCAGCGCGATAGCGGCCCGATCCTCCCCCCGCCGCGCCCGGGTGGTGGCCAGGGCCGCGGTGCAGCCCACTCCCAGCACCCCCCGGCCTTCCTGGGCAAAGTCGCGCGCCCGGGCAAAGCCCCTGGCGGCCATGGCCCTGGCCGTCTCCAGCTCCGCCCCGTGAGGGCCGGGCCGGCCCAGGTATGCGGCCAGGGCTCCTTCTCCATAGGGCACCTGGAATTCCAGCACGGCCCGCGAGGCGCCCGGGTGGTTCAAAAGCCAGGTCCCCGCCTGGCTGCCCCCCCCGGTGGCGGCCAGGCAAAACTGGATCCCGCTGCCGAGTATGGCTTCGACCTGATCCCAGATGAATGGCTCCACGCGGTTCCGCCTCGCCGAAAATGTTCATTATGATATCATTCCCCCCGCCGCACTGTCAAACCCGATTGACCTTTCTCCCGGCCTCGGCGATATTAGCAATCGCCTCCCACCCTTCGGGAATCCCGACCATGGAAATAACCAAAGCCATCATCCCGGTCGCCGGCCTGGGCACCCGTCTGCTGCCCACCACCAAGGCCATCCCCAAGGAGATGCTGCCGGTGGGCCGCTATCCCATCATCCACCACGTGGTCGAGGAGTTGATCGGGGCCGGCCTCAGCCGCCTGCTCTTCGTCACCAGCCGCGCCAAACTGGCCATCGAGAATCACTTCGACGACTACTCCGAACTCATGCTGCACCTGGAGCTGGACGGCAGCGAGATGAAGGAGGTCAGCCGCTTCGACTACCGCAAGCGCGGGGTCGAGTTCTTCTTCACCCGCCAGCAGGTCCCCCTGGGCCAGACCAAGCCCCTGGGCACCGGCGACGCGGTGGCCGCCGCCGAGAACTTCACCGACGGGGCCCCCTTTGTGGTGGCCTTCGGCGACAGCATCATCCGCTCCGCCGAACCGGCCCCCCTGCTGCGGCGCATGATCGCCTCGCACCTGGCCCACGATTCGGCCTGCACCATCGCCGTGTACGAGGTCCCCCCCGAGCTGACCCACCACTACGGCATCGTGGTCCCGGTCCCCGCCGAGGCCGGAGCCACCGACTGCCAGCTGGCCGGCATCCTAGAAAAACCCGCGCCCGACCTGGCCCCCAGCCGCCTGGCCGTCAGCGCCCGCTACGTCTTCGGCCCGCAGATCTTCGACGCCATCCGGGCCATCCCCCCTTCTCCCAGCGGCGAGATCTACCTGACCGACGCCATCCTGCACCTGATCCGGCAGGGGCAGATGGTGCGCGCCCTGCGCCTGACCCCGGGCGAACAGCGCTGCGACATCGGCAACCACCGGGCCTATTTCCAGACCTTCATCGACTATGCCCTCGCCGATCCGCAGCTGGGCCCGGAGCTGCTGGCCTATCTGCGCCAGGTGCTGTCGCGCTGTCCTGGAGCCGGCGGCCAAACCGCGCCTTGACACTCCTCGAAGGCTCTGTATTTTAAATGAATTCTCTGATTTGTCTACCCAAACTCCGGTGAGCGCCGATGAACACCCCAGGTACCTGGAAAGAGAAACTGGGAGGCAGCATTCCCGAGGAGATCGGCCGCGAGATCGACATCTTCGAGACCCAGATCGGCCTGCGCAAGCAGGGCAAGCTCGACGAGAAAATCTTCGCCGAGACCCGGCTGCGCCGGGGCGTGTACGGCCAGCGCTACGACAACGGTCAGCGCTTCGACGGCTCGCAGACCCAGCAGTTGCGTTTTCCCAGCGGCGAACTCACCAAGGGCCCCGAGACCCTGTGGGACGCCCCGGGGATGATGCGCATCAAGATCCCCTTTGGCGGCCTCAACACCGCCCAGATGGAGGTGCTGGCCGACCTGGCCGAGGAATATTCCGACGACATCCTGCACGTCACCACCCGCCAGGACTTCCAGCTCCATTTCGTCCACATCGAAGACACGCCAGATCTGATGCGCCGACTGGCCGCGGTGGGCATCACCACCCGCGAGGCCTGCGGCAACTCGGTGCGCAACGTCACTGCCTGCCCGCTTTCCGGGGTCTGCCGCACCGAAACCTTCGACACCACCCCCTACGCCCACGGCCTGGCCATGTTCCTGCTGGGCCACCCGGACACCCAGGACTTCGGCCGCAAGTTCAAGGTCGCCTTCTCGGGCTGCAAACACGAGGCCTGCGGTCTGACCAGCATGCATGACCTGGGTGGCATCGCTGTCAGGAAGGTCGTCGACGGAGTGGAACAGCGCGGCTTTGAACTCTACGTCGGGGGCGGCCTGGGACCCGTACCCTATCAGGCCCAGCTCTTCGCCGAGTTTCTGCCGGTCGAGGAACTGCTGCCCACTGCCCAGGCCATCGCCCGGGTCTTTGCCCGGCTGGGCGAGAAGAAGAACCGCAACCGCGCCCGCATCAAGTTCCTGGTGGCCAACTTGGGCATCGAGGAGTTCCGCCGCCTGGTGGCCGAAGAGCGCGCCGTGCTGCCCCATGACCCGCGCTGGACCGCCTACCTCCAGGACCTCCACCGCCACGACGAGCAGCCGCTCAAGCCGGCTCAGTCCCTCAACGGGGCCTCCCTGTCCGCTGGTTTTGCGGAGTGGCGGCGCACCAACGTCTACGCCCAGCGCCAGCCCGGCTACGCGGTGGTCACCGTCGCCCTGCCCCTGGGCGACCTCACCCCGAGGCAGATGCGCGGCCTGGCCGACCTGGCCCGCCGCCACGTCAAGGACACCATCCGCACCACCGTCGAACAGAACCTGGTGCTGCGCTGGGTCAGCGAGGCCGACCTGCCCGCCCTCTACAAGGGCCTGGCCGACCTGGGCCTGGCCGCCCCGGGGGCCGGCACCATCGTCGACATCACCTCCTGCCCGGGCACCGACACCTGCAAGCTGGGCATCGCCTCCTCCCGCGGCCTGGCCGCCGAGTTGCGCAAACGCCTGGCCGAAAACCAGCTGGCGCACGACGAGGCCATCGAAAAGCTGCACGTCAAGGTCAGCGGCTGTTTCAATTCCTGCGGCCAACACCACGTCGCCGATATCGGCTTCTACGGCAACAGCCGCAAGGTCGGCGGCATGCATGTGCCCCACTTCCAGGTGGTGCTGGGCGGCCAGTGGACTGAAAACGCCGCTTCCTTCGGCCTGGCCGTGGGCGCCGTGCCCTCCAAACGCATTCCCGAGGTGGTCACCCGCCTGGCCAGCCGCTACCTCCAGGACCGACAGCAGGGCGAATCCTTCCAGGGCTTCATCCAGCGCATCGGCAAGAAGGCCGTCAAGGAGTTGCTGGAGGAGTTCACCCAGGTGCCGGCCTTCGCTGACGATCCTTCCTTCTACCGCGACTGGGGCGACACCCGGGTCTTCACCATGGGCGACCTGGGCATCGGCGAGTGCGCCGGCGAGGTGGTGCCCATGGTCCACTTCGAACTGGCAGGCTGCGAGCGCGAGGCCTTCGAGGCCCAGCTCCACCTGGAGGCCGGCGACTACCGGCTGGCCTACCAGTCGGCCCTCAGTGCCATGACCCATGCCGCCAAGGCCCTGGTCAAATCCCAGTTCCAGGACGTGCTCGAGGACCCCGCGGTGATCGTCGCCGAGTTCCGCCAGCGCTTCTTCGATCCCGAACTCCACTTCGACCGCTTCTCCAAAAGCATCTTCGCCCACCTGATCCGGGCCCACGAAGAGCCGCTGGCCGCCCCCACCCACGACCAGGCGCACCAGCGCATAGAGGAAGCCCAGCTCGTCATCGAAGCCGCCTACGCCCTCTACGACCGCATGACCGCGGCCGTGGCCGTCCCCTCCTGAGAAAAGGCCAGCGCATGGACCTGCACCGCATCCAGCTGAAGTTCTACCTGACCCCCCCCGGGAACCTGTCGCCCGAAGAGGTGTTCCGCGTCTTTTCCACCTGGATCCCGCAGACCCCGGACCAGACCCTGGTCGACGTGGCTGACTACAGCCACCTGCCCGACGGCCCGCTCACCGTGCTGGTGGGCCACCAGGCCAATTACACCCTCGACCACAGCGACCGGCGCCTGGGTCTGCTCTATGCGCGCAAGCAGCCCCTGGCAGGCAGCCTGGAGGAAGGCCTGCGGCAGGCCCTGGGCGAAGCCCTCAAGGCCTGCCGCCGGCTCGAGGAAGAACCCGAACTGGCCGGCAGGGTCTCCTTTGTGGGCGGCGAGTTCCTGCTGGTGGCCAACGACCGCCTGCGCGCCCCCAACACCGAAACGACCCGCCAGGCCCTGGCCCCGCACCTAGAACCGCTGCTGGCCCGGCTCTATCCCGGCGCGTCCCTGGACCTGACGCGCGACCCCGACCCCAGGCAGCGCTTCAACCTGCGCGTCCGGGCTAGCGCTTCCTTTGCCGTGGCCGACTTGCTGCACAGCCTCGAAGCTCCTGCTTGACAGTTCGCGAGGACTTGGTGATTTTTCCCTCTGTATCGAGAACACTTTCAATCGCCCCTAGGAGGAAGGTATGGCGTACATCATTGCCGAGACCTGCATAGACGTCAAAGATAAGGCCTGTGTCGAGGTCTGCCCCGTCGATTGTATACATCCCACGGACGGCGAGGGCGAACCTATGCTCTACATCGATCCCGATGAGTGCATCGATTGCGGCGCCTGCGAACCCGAATGCCCGGTGGAGGCCATCTTCGCCGAAGAGGACCTGCCGGAGGAGTGGAACCGCTTCATCGAGATCAACGCCAAGTATTTCGAATTCAAGGACAACCCCGCAGAGTGGGCCAAATACAAAGAGGCGCACGTCGCCGATTTTGAAAAGAAGGGGTGAAGCGCGGCCCCAATCCTGCCCCACCGGGAACCTCCGGCGCCGAGATGCCGCTCCTCATCTCGGCTTTTTCATGCTTGACGGGACCCATGTCCGGCCGCTAACTTTCGCTCGTTCCTCCCACTCCCCTACCCCATCAGCTACCCATGGCCAAGACAAAAGCGAAAAGCCCGGCGGTCACGGCGGACCAGCTCTGGTTCATGTACCGGAAGATGGTCGAGATCCGCAAGTTCGAGGAGCACGTCTGGGACGTGTACACCCGCGGTCTCATGCCCGGCCTGGCCCACCTCTACATCGGCGAAGAAGGGGTGGCGGTGGGCGCCTGCGCCGCCCTGCGCGACGACGACTACATCACCAGCACCCACCGCGGCCACGGGCACTGCCTGGCCAAGGGCGGCAAACTGGACCGCATGATGGCCGAGATCATGGGCAAGGAGGCCGGGTACTGCCGCGGCAAGGGCGGTTCCATGCACATCGCCGACATGTCCTTGGGCATCCTGGGGGCCAATGGCATCGTCGGCGGCGGCTTCGGCATCGCCACCGGCGCGGCGCTCTCGGCCAAACTGCGCCAGAGCGACCAGGTCTGCGTCTGCTTCTTCGGCGACGGGGCCGCCAACCAGGGCATCATGCTGGAGACCATCAACATGGCGGTGGTCTGGAACCTGCCGGCCATCTACGTCTGCGAGAACAACCAGTACGGCGAGCACACCCCCTTCACCAGCGTCACCGGAGTGCCGCGCATCGCCGACCGGGCCGCCGGCCTGGGCTTGGAAGGCGTCTCCGTGGACGGCTCCGACGTGCTGGCCGTGCACGAGGCGGCGGCCAGGGCGGTGGCCAAGGCCCGCAAGGGCAAGGGCCCTACCCTCATCGAGGCGCTGACCTACCGCTTCCGGGGCCACCACGTGGGCGACGGGGGGGCCTATCGCACCAAGGAGGAGTTGCAGTGGTGGATGGACCACAAGGACCCCATCGCGCTCCTGGGCAAACACATGGTCAAGGCCCGCGCCGCCACCCCCCTGAAGCTCGACGCCCTCCAGGAGCAGGTCGAGCAGGAGGTGCTGGCCGCCATCGAGTTCGCCAAGAACGCTCCCCTGCCCCCCCCCGAGCAAGCCTACGAGGATCTCTATGCCTGAGCAGCAACTGTCTTTCAGGGACGCCATCACCCAGGCCATGCGCGAGGAGATGGCGCGAGATGCTAGGGTCTTCCTCATCGGCGAAGACGTGGCCAAGTCGGGCGGCATCTTCAAGTGCAGCGTCGGCCTGCTCGATGCCTTTGGTCCCCAGCGGGTACTCGACGCGCCCATCGCTGAGGCCGGGTACATCGGCCTGAGCGTGGGGGCGGCCATGACCGGGATGCGGCCCATCGCCGAATTGATGTTCGGGGATTTCGCCCTGCTCACCATGGACCAGATCGTCAACCAGGCGGCCAAGATCCGCTACATGTCCGGCGGCCAGTGCAAGGTGCCCCTGACCATCCGCCTGAGCATGGGGGCCGGCCGTTCCTCGGCGGCCCAGCACTCCCAGAGCCTGCACGCCCTCTTCGCCCATATCCCCGGCCTCAAGGTGGCCATCCCCTCCTGCCCTGGCGACGCCAAGGGCCTGCTCAAGACCGCTATCCGCGACGACAACCCGGTGCTCTTCTTCGAGGACAAGATGATGTACACCGAGCAGGGGCCCGTGCCCGAGGGGGAATACACCATCCCCTTCGGCCAGGCTGAAATCAAGCGCGAGGGCACGGACCTCACCCTGATCGCCACCTCCAGCATGGTGGGGGCCTGCCTCAAGGCCGCCGAGCTGCTGGCCGCCGAGGGCATCAGCGCCGAGGTGGTGGACCCGCGCACCCTGGTGCCCCTCGACGAGGAAACCCTGGTGTCCTCGGTGCGCAAGACCGGGTACGCGGTGGTGGTGGACGAGGGGACGCGGCGCTTCGGGGTGACTGGGGAACTGGCTGCGCTGGTGATGGAGCAGGCCTTCGACTACCTGGACGCGCCCGTGGCCCGCATCGGCGCCGCCGAGGTGCCGGTGCCCTTCAGCCCCACCCTGGAGTTTCCCACCATCCCCAACCCCGAGCGCATCGCCGAAACCGCCAAGGCGTTGCGGGGCTGAGATGTCGCGCCCGGTCTGCCTGGTCTCAGGCTCCAGCAGCGGCATCGGCGCCGCCACCGTGGCCGAATTCGCCGCCCACGGCTGCGATATCGCCCTCAACTACAACTCGGGCCGGGAACGGGCCGAGGCCATCGCCCTGGAACTGCGCCGGCAGCATGGGGTGGAGGTGCTCACCATCGGCGCGGATCTGGCCCAGCGCGAAGCCCCTTTCCACCTGGTCGATCAGACCTTCGCCCACTTCGGCCGCCTCGACGTGGCCATCAGCAACAGCGGGGTCTCCAATCTGTTGCGCGACGCACGGGGCAAGGTGGTGCGCTACCGCTTCCACGAGACCCCCATCGATCACCTGGACCAGGAGATGGAGCGCGTCCTCAGCCTCAATCTGCTGGGCGCCTACCGCCTGGCCCAGCGCAGCCTCAAGCTCATGATCGACCAGGCCCAACGCGAATTGGACGCCGGCGCCCAGCCCGCCCACCGCAGCATCCTCTTCATCTCCTCCATCTCGGACGTCGCCCCGGACTCGACGCGTATCCCCTACGGGGTGAGCAAGGCGGGGTTGAACCACGTGGTGGCGGGGGCGGCTTTCGAAGGGGGGGCTTACGGCATCACCGTGAACGCGTTGCGGCCCGGGGTGGTGGACACCCCGATCACCACGCGCCCCTCCGGGATCGCAAACGAGGAAACGGGAAAGGAATACACGGTCGCCGAGATCTACGACCTGATGGCTCTGGGCGGCTCACAACCCATCCGGCGCATCGGCAAGCCCGAGGAGATCGCCGCCGCCGCCTACGCCTTCACCCACCTGCCCTACATGACCGGCCAGTTGATCGCCGTGGACGGCGGCTTCACCCTGATCAACGGCTTTCCCAACCGCGAACTCTTCTTTCAGGAGGGTCTGCGCCGGCGGCGGCAGGGCCAGCGCTGATCCTGCCTCAGAAGCCGTCTTAAAATTCGCTTTGTGGCCCGAGCGCGAGCGAAAGTGGCGTGGGCAAGGCGCCCGAAAGAGGCGTATTGACCTCAAAATACGCCGACTGAGGGCAACGCAGAGCCACGCCGCTTGCAGCCGCGCGAAGCCCGAATGGGGTTTTGAGACGGCTTCTCAGTGCTCCTTGATGGAGCCCATGCGGATTTCGATGTCCTCGCGGTTGGCGATGCGCTCCAGCTGCCCGTCGCGGATCCAGGCCATGCGGTCGGCGGCGGTCAGCATCTTGTCGTCGTGGGTCACGGTGATGATGGTCGTGCCGCTCCCCTGCTGCAAATTCTTCATATAGTTGATAATTTCCTGCCCTGTGCGGCTGTCCAGGTTGCCGGTGGGCTCGTCTGCCAGGATGATGCGCGGCTTGTTGACGAAAGCCCTGGCGATGGCCACCCGCTGCTGCTGGCCGCCCGACAGTTCCGAGGGAAGGTGGTGGGCGCGCTCCCGCAGGCCGACGATCCCCAGACACTCCAGGGCCCGCTCTTCGCCTTCCTGTGTGCTCATGCCGGCAAAGACCGTGGGCAGGGCAACGTTCATCAGAGCACTCATCACCGGCAGCAGATTGTAAGTCTGGAAGATGTAGCCCAATTCGAAGCAACGGATCGCCGCCAGCTGCTGGGGCTTGAGACCGGCCAGGTTCACCCCTTCGATGAGCACCTCGCCCGAGGTGGGGGACTGCAAGGCGCCTATCATATTGAAAAGAGTGCTCTTCCCCGACCCCGAAGGCCCCATGATGGCGAAGAATTCGTTTTCGTATACCTGCAGCGACAATCCCCGCAGGGCATGGACGTGGGTGGAGACATCCCGATTTTTGGCGTTGTAGACCATTTTTACGTCCCGCACATCCACGATGCACCTGCGGTTGTCAGCCACCATAAAGGTCGGTCCCTCCTCTGATTTATTCCTTGTTTTTTCGGAAGTTCAATCTACAACCCCAAAAGCCCTAAGTCAACCAAAAAACCGCCTCTGGCCCGGATTCGACACTGGAGCCAACCCCTCAAAAATTAAACCCCTTAGATTAGTTGCCGATAATATGGACGTAAAAAAACTTGACGCTAAGAGTTACTATTTGGTATAATTTGTTTAAGCAACCCCTGTTCATCTCCCCTGTTCGACCCGTTCCGGTGGCCCTGGCTCCCCTGGGTTGCGGACTTGTGTGTGGAGAAAAGCCATGCCAGAAAGCGAACAGCTCATCGATATCCGCGAAGTGGCGGAGACCTTCGGCAAATCTGTCGAGTCCATCCGCAAGTACAAGAATTTCGGCATCATCCGGGTGATCGACAAGCGCGGCAACAAGGATTTCTTCGACCGCGGAGAAATCCTCAAGATCAGGGACCGCCTGCGCGACTTCCGGCTGAAAGGTCTCTCCCTCTCCCAGATCGCCGACCAACTGGCCGCCGCCAGAGAGGAATTCGCCGCCCCGCCCCTGCGCCAGGGCTTTGCTCCTGCCGCCGATGCAGACCACCTGCCCAAGGTGCTGATCGTCGACGACGAAGCCGAGGCCCGCACCGCCCTGGGTGAATTTCTCCAGGAGCAGGGGTATGTCATCCGCGAGGCTGTGGACGGCGAGGAGGCCCTGGCCAAGACCTTCACCGAAAAGCCCGACGTGCTGCTCCTAGATCTGAGATTGCCCAAACTGGACGGGTACCAGGTCTGCCAGACCCTCAAGGGCAACCCCATCACCTCGACCATCCCGATCATCATGGTCACCGCCCTCAACACCACCCCCCAGAAGGTCAAGGGCATCGAGTACGGGGCAGACGACTATGTGACCAAGCCCTTTGATCTGGAGGAACTCTTCGCCCGGATCAAGATGGTCCTGCGCCGCGCCCAGCCCGCCAGATAGGGCCGGCCTCAGCCCGGGGGGCGCTTTGGCGGAGGCCTGGTTTCCTGGGGGGACCTGGCTCCCTGAGGAGCGCTCTCCCCTTCGCTGAGGTCCACGAACTTTTCCAGATGCCCGCACTGCAGGCAGGCGAAGACCGCTGCCGTCAGCTGGCGGGCCGGCTGACCCGCCCCCCTGCCTCCGTAGAGGGCATAGGTCTCGGCCGGCACCGGGAAGAGTTCCTGGAACTCCTGCCCCCCGCACTGGGAGCAGCTGATCGAAAAATCGGTCTCGCTCATGGCTACTGGCCGCTGGCTTGCTGCTGGCGCAGCCGGGCCACCTCGTCGCGCAGCGCCGCCGCCTGTTCAAAGTCCAACCGTCCCGCTGCCGCCCGCATCTGCTTCTCCAATTCGGCGATCAGGTCGACCAGGTTCTCCGCCTCGCCATAGGCCGTCTCGGCCCGCTCCGCCGCCCGGCTCTCCTCCTGGTGCGCGCTCTCCAGCACCGAGGTGGCCTGCATGATCTCCTCCCGGGTGCGGTAGATGGTCTGGGGCACGATCCCGTTTTCAAGATTATAGGCCTCCTGCAGCTGGCGCCGGCGGTCCGTCTCGTCCATGGCCCGCTGCATGGAGGGAGTGATGCGCTCGGCGTAGAAGATCACCAGCCCCGCCGCGTTGCGCGCCGCCCGCCCGGTCATCTGGATGAGGGCCTGCTCCGAGCGCAGAAACCCCTCCTTGTCCGCGTCGAGGATGGCCACCAGCGACACCTCGGGCAGGTCCAACCCCTCGCGCAGCAGATTGACCCCCACCAGCACGTCGAAGCCGCCCAGGCGCAAGTCGCGCAGAATGCTCACCCGCTCCAAGGTCTCGATCTCCGAGTGCAGGTACCGCCCCCGCACCCCGGCCTGTTCCAGGTAGTCGGCCAGTTTCTCCGCCATCTTCTTGGTCAAGGTGGTGACCAGCACCCTTTCCTTGGCCTCCACCCGCCGTTGGATCTCCTCCAACAGGTCGTCGATCTGGCGCATGGAGGGCCGCACCTCGATGCGCGGATCCACCAGGCCGGTGGGCCGGATCACCTGCTCCACCACCACCCCGCCCGACTGCTTCAGCTCGTAGGGCCCGGGCGTGGCGGAGACAAAGATGGTGTGGCGGGTCTTCTTCTCGAATTCCTCGAAGAAGAGCGGCCGGTTGTCGAAGGCCGAGGGCAGCCGAAAACCGTGTTCGACGAGCATCTCCTTGCGCGAGCGGTCCCCCCGCCACATGCCGCGCAACTGGGGGATGGTGACGTGGGACTCGTCGATGAAGAGCAGGTAGTCTTCGGGGAAGTAGTCGAGCAGCACGTAGGGGGCGACCCCTGGCTCGCGGCCGTCCATGTAGCGGGTGTAGTTCTCGATGCCGGGGCAGAAGCCGATCTCGCGGATCATCTCCACGTCGTACTTGGTGCGCGTCTCCAGGCGGTGGGCCTCCACCAGCTTGCCCTGGGTGCGCAGATCGAGCAGGCGGGACTCCAGCTCGACCAGGATGCCCTCGCAGGCCCGGGCGGTCTTTTCCTCGTCGGTGACGTACGCCTTGGCCGGGTACAGCGCGAGTTCCTGCCTGGGCTCGACGACCCGCCCACTGACCGCGTCGATCAGCGACAGGGCCTCCACCTCGTCCCCGAAGAGTTCGATGCGCAGGGCCCGGTCCTCGGAGGCCGGCACCACCTCGATCACGTCGCCGCGCACCCGGAAACAACCCCGCTGCAGCTCCAGGTCGTTGCGGTTGTAATAGATGTCGATCAGGCTGCGCAGGATCTCGTCGCGCTCGACCCGCTGCCCCACCTGAAGCTGGACCCGCTGTTCGGTGAATTCCCGCGGCGATCCCAAGCCGTAGATGCACGAAACCGTGGCCACGATGAGGGTGTCCCGGCGTTCCACCAGCGAACTCATGGCCTTGAGCCGCAGCCGGTCGATCTCCTCGTTGAGTTCGACCTCCTTCTCGATGTAGGTGTCAGTGGCCGGCTTGTACGCCTCGGGCTGGTAGTAATCGTAATAGCTGACGAAATACTCGACGCCGTTCTCGGGAAAATAACCCCTGAACTCTCCGTAGAGCTGGGCGGCCAGGGTCTTGTTGTGGGAGATGACCAGGGCCGGCCGCTGCAGCTGCTCAATGGCGCAGGCCATGGTGTAGGTCTTGCCGCTGCCGGTGACCCCCAGCAGAGTCTGGTAGCGCTGGCCGGTCTCGACGCCGGCGACCAGTTCGCCAATGGCCCGGGGCTGGTCGCCGCTGGGCTGGTATTCGGATACAACTTTGAATTGCGCCATCCTTCCCTCCTCAGATCGGGGCTAATCTACCGGCACCGTGCTACTATGTCAATAGAATAGACCCGCCTGCTGCCATCCCAACCATCCTTGCCATAATGACAGTTCCCACCAGTTATATCGACACCTTCCCCGCTGGCACCTCAGCGCCACCTGTTTCTGCCATCTCCCCTGTTATCAACCTATTACACCTCTCTCCCAGCTATTGGCATATCCCTTGCTATCTCTCAGGGGCAAAACACCAAAAACCTTTGCCAAAAAAGAGAGGGTACAGCCATGTCCAAGGTCATCGGGATCGATTTGGGGACGACCAATTCGTGCGTGGCGGTGATGGAGGGGGGGGAACCGGTGGTGATCGCCAACGCGGAAGGGGGGCGGACCACCCCGTCGATGGTGGGCTTCACCGGCGAGGGGGAGCGTTT
>JACPJE010000277.1 GCA_016187725.1 Candidatus Latescibacterota bacterium | reverse complement strand
GGCCGAGGAGGAGGAGCGGCTGAAGCTGGGCCTGTCCACCGCCCGCCAGGTACTCGACGCCCAGGACGATCTGGCCCAGGCCCGGGCCACCCGGCTGCGGGCGGTGGTGGACTACAACCAGTCGCTGATCGAGTGGCAGCGGCTGACCGGAGAATAGAGATGAAACCCCAGCTGATCCTTTCAGTGCTCTTTTCCCTATTGGTTTACCAGGTTCCAGCGAGGGCGGTGGAACTGACCCTGGGCGGATATGGATTGGCCCTGGGCAACGAGCCCAAAGCCCGGGGCCTGCGCCTCAACTTGCGCGACCATCAGGTGCAGTGGGTGGAGGGCCTGAACCTGACCCTGTGGAAAGCGAAGAAGAACCCGGAAGCGGTATTCACCGGCGCTGCAGTGGGGCTGATCGGCCCGGAGGCCAGGGACATCAGGGGGATCGCAGTGGGGGGCCTGGGGGTGAAGGCGGAGCAATCCCTCTCGGGCATTGCCCTGGGTGGGGCGAGCGTGATAGTGGATGGCCCGCTGAAGAGTGGGGAAACTCTAAGGGGAGTAGCTCTAGGGGGCGTGGGTGTGATAGTAGATGGACCGCTGACCGGCATCGCTGCCGGTCTGGGTGGGGTGGGTGCAGAGAATGCTCAGGGAGTGTTGGTGGGCGGCCTGGGAGTGGGCAGCGGGGGGAATCTCACCGGGATCGCCCTGGGCGGCCTGGGCGCCGGCGCCGGCGGGAATCTGCAAGGTGTCGCGGCCGGTCTGGCTGGAGTGGGGGTAGGCAAAAACCTGAAGGGTCTGGCCCTGGGGGGGGTGGGCGCTGGAGTAGGTGAACATCTGAGGGGCATCGCTCTGGGTGGAGTGGGCGTGGGGGTGGGCGAGGACGCGGTGGGCCTGGTGCTGGGCGGGTTGGGCGCCGGCATTGGCGAAAACCTGAAAGGGGTTGGCGCTGGCCTGGTCGGGTTGGGCGTGGGCGAGGATCTGGTCGGGTTGGGTTTTGGTGGGGTGGGCATCGGGGCGGGCGGGAATATCAGGGGGATCGCCCTGGGCGGGGTGGTGGTGGCGGGGAAGAACATCACCGGCCTGACCCTGGGAGTGGTGGGGGTGCGGGCCAAGAAGCGGGTCAGCGGCGTCACCGCCAGCCTGGTCAGCATCGGCGCCCCGGCGATGCGCGGGGTAATGGTGAGCAGTCTGAACGGGGTGGTCTTCGAGGATTTCTGGTTCAGAAAAGTCAATCAGCGGATGAGCGGCATCTCCGTCGGCCTGCTGAACACCACCTCCCAGTTGCGCGGGGTCCAGTTGGGCCTGCTCAATTACGCCGGCAACAACCCCCGCTGGCTGCGCCTGCTGCCGCTGGTCAATCTGCACCTCTAGTGGGTGAGCACAGGGGTTCTGCCGCGTCGGGGAGCGACCCACTCCGGCCTCTCTCAAGGCGCGCCCTGCCCCCTCGCTCGCGAAGCTCCGCTACCCCACCGCCCCACCACGCGGTCTTCCCTACCCAACCACTCCCCGAGAGAGGCCTGCGGGGTCATCTCCCCTCCGCTTGCCGTACTCGGCTAAATCTTTGTGACTGGTCACTATCCTTCACCAAACCGTCGCGTCCTGGAGCCGGCGCAGTTTGAGCACAAAGGACTCCTCGTCCAATTCCACCATGCCATAGGTGATGGCCTCGCCCCGGCGCACCGGCTGAGTGAGCCGGGCCCGGTCGGCCAGGCCCAGAGGCAGGAACTGGTGCGCCCGCGCCACCTCGGCCTGCTCGCACAGTCCATACACCGTGTACCCCCCACTGCCATCCAGCACTTCGCCCTGTTTCAGCTCGCGCTTGGCCACGGTGATCACCTCGGCCACCGGAGTGGGCAGGGGTGCGCCGGTGGGCTGGCCGTAGAGAGCGGCCTTGGCGATGGAGATGGGCGCTTCCACGGCCACCAGGTGATAGGGCCGGTAGAGCAGAAAGTTGTGGCCCTCCCCGCCGGAATGGAGATAGTAGTTCTTCAGATCCTCCTGGATGAAGGGATGCTCAGCGCGGATGACGGCGAAGACCCCCATCTTGAGCGGGTCGTCCAGGAGGGTGCGGCCGTCTCCGGCCACGCTGTTGGCCAGCTCCACCACCCCGTGCTGGCCCAGGATGCCCCCCTCCTCGCGCCGGCTGAAGATTCTGGCGAGGTCGCGGATATTCGCCGCCGGCTCGTGCATGCCCCGCACGTCGGGCACCAGGCCGGCCATGTTGGCCAGGGCGGTCATCTCCACCTGCGACTTGGTGCCGTCACGGAAGGAGTTGAACATCTTCAGATTGATGCTCCGCCGCGCCAGGGTTTCGGCGTCGAAGCCGAAGCGTTGGGGCACGGTGTCGGGCGTGCCCTCCCGGTCGTCGGCGTAGAGCAGGGTGCCCCGGCCCGCGGCCACCACCTCGAACCCCAGGGTCCTGGCCCATTCGACCATGTTCATGATCACCCCGGGCTGATCCCCGTCCACCAGGGTATAGACCACCCCGGCGCGGTCGGCCAGGCGCCGGAGCAGCGGCCCCACGGTCACGTCGGCCTCCACGTTGACCATGACCACGTGCTTGCCTTGCTGGATGGCCTCGTAGGCCAGGCGTGCGCCCACCTCGGGAATGCCCGTGGCTTCCACCACCACCTCCACCGGCTCAGCGCCGGCCACCAGCAGGCCGTCCTGGGCGATGGCGCACTTCCCCCGGTGGATGGCATCGGCCAGGGCTCCGGCGCTTTCCACCAGCTGGATGGCGTCGGCAGTGACACCGCTGGCCAGCAGAGCCCTGCGGGCGCGCTCCAGGTCTCGGTCGGCCACGGCGCAGGCTGCCATGCCTTTCATCTGGGCCAGTTGCACGAGCAACCCGCCGCCGAACTTGCCGGCCCCGATGATCCCCACCCGCACGGGTTTGCCCTCGGCGGCGCGCCGGGCCAAAGCTGCGCTGAACATGAGATCCTCCGCTTGTGTGCTGGTCTGCGCTGATCTACATTGAGAAGGTTTCACTTCCACCTCCAAACTACGGCTTATGGACGACCAGATCAAAGAAGCCATAGCCCACCTGGACACCTACGGCTACTGCCTGCTGGAAGACCGCATCCCGGCGGCGGTGGCGTGCGACCTGGCCAAGCGCTGCCTCGAAGTGCACGCTGATCCCCAGTACAAATCCCTCATCCACGGGGACCAGCACTACCAGACCCTCTTCGGCATGGTCAACATCGACGATCGGGTGTGGCAGTGCGCCAGCCACCCGGACACCGTGGCCATCGCCCGCCACTTCCTGGGCCCCCACTGCCGGGTGGTGGAGGCCTGCTCCAAACCCACCTGGCCCGGGGCGCCGGCCCAGGCCCTGCACGTCGATTCAGCCGGCAACTTCAACCAGGTGCCCGACGTACCCTGGATGATCAACACCATCTGGATGCTCACTGACTTCACAGTGGAAAACGGCGCCACTGGGGTGGTGCCCATGAGCCACCGCTCTCGCTGCAAGCGCCCCCCCGACAACCTCGATCCTTCCCTGATCCGCCCCATCACTGGCCGGGCCGGCTCAGTGATGCTGTGGCACGGGGGCGCCTTCCACGTCGCCCGGGCCAACACCAGCAGCCAGATCCGCGTGGGCCTCAACATCGCCTATTACCCGCGCTGGTTCAACAACTGGGTGGAGGGGGGACATCAGCCAGTCTGGCCCGAGACCTACGAGCGCATGCCCCCCCAGATGAAACAATTGTGCACCGGCAAACTGGGCCGCAGCCGGGCCGAACTCTACGAGGAGAGATAGGATATGAAACTGGGCACCTTCATGATGCCGTTGCACCCCCCCGAAAAGTCGCGCACCGAGTGCTTTGAGGAGGATATCGATTTTGTGGTCCTGGGCGACGAGTTGGGTTTTGCCGAGGCCTGGATAGGGCAGCACCACACCCTGGCCTGGGAGCCGATCCCGGCCAATGATGTGTTCATCGCCAACGTCTTTCCCCGCACCCGGAACATCCGCCTGGGCACCGGGGTCTCCATCGTGCCGCAGCACCACCCGGCCAACATCGCCGTGCGCCTGGCTTACCTCGACCACCTGTCGCGGGGCCGGCTCAACTGCGGCTTTGGCCAGGGCGGGGTGCCCACTGACTGGGAACTCTTCAATCTGCCCGATCCCAAGACCCAGGGCCTGATGACCGTGGAGGGGATCGACATGGTCCTCAAGTTGTGGCAGGCCGAGGTGCCCTTCGATTTCAAGGGGCAGTTCTGGCACATCAAGATCCAGAACCCCATCCCCGAATTGGGGATCGGCATGCTGCTCAAGCCCTACCAGCAGCCGCACCCGCCCATCGCCATGAGCGTGATCAAGCCCCAGTCCCTGGCCGCCCGCATGGCCGGCCAGCGCGGGTACTTCCCCATCAGCACCAACCTAGTGCCGGTCTCCACCGTGGCCGAGCACTGGAAGACCTATTGCGCCGGGGCCCAGGAGACCGGCCGCACCCCCGACCGCAAGCAGTGGCGTGTCTCGCGCAGCATCATCGTGGGCCGCACCCAGCAGGAGGCCTGGGACCTGGCGCGGCGCGGCGCCTTCATCGGATCCTTCAAGTACCTGATCACCATCCTCCGCTCCCTCAGCTCCCTCAACCTGATCAAACACGACCCCGAATTGCCCGACGCGGCGGTCACCCCCGAGTACATGCTGGAGCACCAGTGCATCATCGGCGATGCCAAAGGGTGCATCGACAAGCTGCAGCAGGTATGGGAGACTACCGGCGGTTTCGGCACCCTGCTGATGATCGCCCACGACTGGGACGACCGGGAGGCCTGGCGCCGCTCCATGCGCCTCCTGGCCGAGGAAGTGGCCCCTGCCCTGCCCACCCTCTAGGTCGCCATGCTCGTCGATGCCCACGCCCACATCTTCCCCCAGGTGCGCGGCCTGATCGGGGCCGGCCCCACCCGCAGCCTGGGGTACGGGCGCATCGCCATCGGCGCCGAGGAGACCCAGCTCTTTCCCCCCTACGGGGAGAAGACGGCCTTCACCCCCGAGATGCTGGTGGCCAACCTGGACTGGGCCGGGGTGGAGCGGGCAGTGCTGCTCCAGGGGACCTTCTATGGGGAGTGCAACCAGTACGTGCTGGAGGCGCTGGAGCGCTACCCCGAGCGCCTGATCGGGGCAGCCTGCCTTGACCCGTGGGTCCCCCGCAGCCGCGACCAGTTCGGCCGCATCATCGCCCATCCCGGGTTCAGAGCGCTCAAGCTGGAGTGTTCGGAGGCCACCGGGTTGTGCGGACTGCACCCGGAGGCCAGGCTGGACGCGCCGGAGCTGGAGTGGTTGTGGGAGGAGGTGGAGGCAGCCGGGTGGACCCTGGTGCTGGACCTGGGGGCAGTGGGCAGCCGCTCATACCAGACCGGCGCGGTGCGCGCCATCGCCCAGGCGCACCCGGAACTGCGCATTGTCATCGCCCACCTGGGCCAGCCCCGGCCCCAGGTGGAGGACGACCTGAAGCTGTGGCGGCTGTGGATCGAGCAGATCGACCTGGGCCGGCTGCCCAATGTCTTCTTCGACACGGCCTCACTGCCGGCGTACGTGCCCGGCGAGGACTTTCCCTACCTGACAGCGGCCCGGTACCTGCGTCAGGCTGTTGACCGGATCGGGCCGGCCAAGGTGTTGTGGGGCACGGACCAGCCGGGGCTGTTGAGCCACCTGAACTACCCGCAGCTGGTGAAGCTGGCCCAGCTCCACACCCAGTTCCTCTCCCCGCGAGAGCGGGAGATGGTGCTGGGCGGCAATGCGCTGAAGGTCTACGGGTCACATCCATAGAAATTTGCCGCGAAGGCTTGGCGCGTCGGGGCGCGACCCGCTCCGGCTTTTCCCAAGGCGCGTCCCGCCGCACCCCAACGTATGGGGTGCGGCGCCGAATACTTGGGGCGTCTCTACGACCCGGCCCCCGCAACACCATCTATATGGTGTTGCGTCCACTCGCTCGCTACGCTCCGCTACCCGGCCCCTCACCACGCGGACTTCCCTTCCCTTCCACTCCCCGGGAAAAGCCTCCGGGGTTCACTCCCCGCCGCGCTAATCGACGATCTTCAGTTTCCTCGCCCACTCCACGAAAAGCGGGAAGATCAGCTCGGGTTCCTCCAGCTCGCGGTGCCAGCGTTTCTCGTGCTCGAACATGATCCACCCATTGTAGCCTTCTGATTTCAGCAGTCCGATGGCTTCGGCCAGAGGCAGTTGGCCGGTGCCGGGGGGCACATAGCGCCAGCCGTCCTTCATGGCCTGGGGATGGGAGGGATCGTGGATGGCGTCCTTGACGTGGGTGTAGCCCACGCGCGGGCCCACGGCCTCCCAGGTCTGGCGGGGCGACTCGCCGCCCACCCGGGCGGTGTGGCCCATGTCCCACAAAATGCCGAAGGCCGGGTCGGGGATGCGCTCCAGGAGCAGCTTGCAGTCCTGGGCCCTGATCCACTCGTCGTGGGTCTCGAAGAGCCAGCGCAGCCGGCGCGCCCCCTCCAGTTCCAGAATGGCCTCCATGCAGCGTCGCCCCTGGTCGGCCAGGGCTTCGCGGCCCTGGGCGGCAGCGTCGCCGCTGCCAAAGACCCGCACCTGGCCGCAGCCCAGTTCCCGGGCCAGGGCGATGGTGCGGCGGGCCTCCTCGACGTTCTCGGCCAGTTTCTCGGCCACGCACAGGCGGATGCTCGAACTGATGCCGCACACCTCCAGGCCGGCGCCGCGCAGCTGGTCGCGGGTCTGGGCGATGCCGCTGGTGAACTCGGGCATCAGGGTGATGTCCAGCTGATCGCGGAGGCCGCGGAAGTCCACGCCGTCGAAGCCGCACTGGCGGCCTTTGCTGCAGATGGCGTCCAGATCCCAGTCCGGGCACCCCAGGGTGGTGAAGCTGAGTTTCATGGTAGCCTCCTGGCGTGATGGTTTGTTGCAGAGAATATAAAATAGTATAATTGCCGTTTGTAGACGACCTGTGAGAAGATATTCATGCCGCGTATATTCGACAACATTGACCTCGAACTGCTGCCAGCCTTAAAACAGGCAATAGAGGTAGCCGACCGCGCGGACTTCTGTGTGGGGTACTTCATTCCCGCTGATATGCGGGGTATATTGCTCGAATTTCAATCAGCGGCCGTAAGGATTGCAGCCCGGCATCTGGAAAAACGCGGCGGGATCGTCCTCAGTGATGTCGTCGGCCTCGGCAAAACCCTCATGGCCACCGCTCTTGCCAGAGTATTCCAGGACCCTCCGCATTTCCTCGAAACACTCATCATCTGCCCGAGGAACTTGGTCGGCATGTGGGAGGGCTACGCTCACCGCTACCGTCTCCTTGCCCGGATCGTTTCCCTTACTCAGGTCCAATCGATCCTGCCAGAGCTGCGCCGTTACCGCATCGTCATCATCGACGAGAGCCACAACCTACGAAACCGCGAGGGGCGTCGTTGGGCTGTCATTCGCGACTACATCTCCCGCAACAACAGCCGCTGTATTCTGCTTTCGGCTACGCCCTACAACAAAGCCTATCTCGATCTGGCCAACCAGCTTCGCCTATTCCTCGGTCCTGACGACCTTGTAGGTATTCGGCCCGAGGAATACCTGCGGCGCGACTGCGACGGACGGGTAGATGAGTTCACCCGCCTCCATCAGTGTCTAGTTAATTGCCTCGCGGCCTTCGAGAAGAGCGAGCACGCCGACGACTGGCGCGAACTCATGCGCCTCTTCAAGGTCCGCCGCACCCGCAGTTTTGTGGAGCGCAACTACGCCTTTACCGAGTGCCCTGACTGCGCCACTGTGCTGATAGCTACCCAGGACAAGTGCTCCCAGTGTGGCCGGGACAAGGCTGCTGCCGACCGCCGCTTCCTCATCCTCGAGGGTGGTAGCCGGTTCCACTTCCCCAAGCGTCAACCCAAAGCCCTTACCTTCCGCCTGATGTGTGTCTACTTCATCCAGCGCAAGAGGTTCCTCGACGGCGACCCAGACTACCTGCGCAACCGGCTCAGCCGCTGCCAGCAGGAAAAGGGCAAGGACAAGTTCTATTCCTTCTACCGCTACTTCCTGCTCCGCCTCTTCCACGAAGGGCTGGGTGGGCGGAAACGCACGGCTGACCTGGAAAAGCTCCTCGGTAAGATTCCCTATCTCAATGGTGGCATGTTTGAGAAGCACTCCATCGAGGAGCGCTACGATCAGATTCACATCTCTGACCGGGCCTTCGAGCGGATCTTCGACTACTTCGACCAGTATCAGTGGCACCTGGACGAAAGGCCATTGCGCGCCGACAATGAGATCAACCCGGATGTGCTGGGCTACATCTTCGAGAAGTATATCAACCAGAAGCAGATGGGGGCTTATCGAAGGATAGCATCGACGAGATCGACCACATCCTGGCCCAGCACTACGGCTTCACCGAGGAAGAACTCGACTTCATCATCAATTACGACATCAAGTACCGTATGGGCCGCGACACCGAGAGCGACGAGGAACCATGAAATTCGATCCAGACAAACACCACCGCCGTTCCATTCGTCTGAAGGGGTATGATTATTCGGAACCCAGGACGTATTTCATCACCATTTGCATCGCCAATCGGCACCAACCATTGTTCGGTAAAATCGTCAACGACGACATGATATTGAACGAATACGGCACCATCGCCCATGACGAATGGATCAAAACGGGTGCCCTGCGTCCCCATGTCGCGTTGGACGAATTCGTGGTAATGCCGAATCACGTACACGGCATCATCCGTTTGACCCATCGTAGGGGCACGGCGCGCCGTGCCCCTACGGATGATGCCCCGGGTACCGCATCAACCCCATTGCGCCGTGCCCCTGCGGAAAACCATGAACAATTTGGGAAACCCACCGTTGGTACCCTCCCGACAATCGTCCGTTCATATAAATCTGCCGTCACCAAACGCATCAACGAATTGCGCAATACCCCTGGTACCCCTGTTTGGCAACGCAACTATTACGAACATATCATCCGCAACGAAGACATCCTGAAGGCGATACGCCGTTATATTCAAAACAACCCCCTGTCATGGGTATATGACCAGAATAATCCCCGCGCTTCCCGGTTATCCCATAATGTTGCCCACCATGCCCTGACCCAGTTGGAGGCATAGGTATGATCAAAGAACACGACTGCATCGTGCTGACCCAGGACCTCCCGGACGAGGGGTTTCAGGCCGGCGACGTGGGCACCATAGTTCACATCTACCGGAATGGCGCAGCCTACGAGGTCGAGTTCGTCACCCTCACCGGCCAGACCGTGGCCGTGGCCACGGTACTGTCCTCGCAGCTTAGGCCAGTGAGCCGATAGGACATCGCCCACGCCCGCGAACTGGCGGCCAACTGACCCGCTCTTGGTCGTGTGACACGGAGATGGAGAAGACTGAGTAGCGCACCGGCATTGGGATTGGGGCCTCAATAGGAGTGTTATCATGGCAGAAACAACGAACCGGATATCGCGTATCACCGTGCGCGGGTTCAAGTCCATCTGCACGGAACAACACCTCGACATCAAACCGCTGACCATCCTGGCAGGAGCGAACAGCTCTGGCAAGTCCAGCATGCTTCAGCCGCTCTTGTTGCTAAAACAGACTCTAGACGCGCCGAGCGATCCAGGTGCCCTGCTGCTGGATGGACCGAATGCCCGGTTCACGCTGACAGATCAAATCCTCAACAGAGTCCTCGGGAAAAAAGGCCCTCGTGAGTTCAGCGTTCGTGTAGCACTGCTGGAGGATGAGTCACTGGAGTGGGTTTTTCGGGAGGAGGCCGGCAGTGGGTTTGAGGTCTCCCACATGGTATACGCCGTCGGCACAGAGGAAATCACCATTAGCCCTAACATGAAGCACAAGGAAATCTTGAACATACTGCCAGAACCTCACAAGAAGTTGCACCAGGATTTTGCCAAGCGTGAGAAAATGAGTCTCCATTGGTCAGTCCGACGGGAGCGGTGTTTCTTGACCTTTGAGTTGGCAAGTGGTGAAGGACCCAAACGGCAAATACCTTTTGGGCTGTTTGGCATCTCCCCAAGCAACATATTTATACCCCATATCCAGGGAATTATTCACCTTCCTGGGCTGCGGGGCAACCCACGCCGAACTTATCCTCGGACTGCCGGCGGGCCAGATTTTCCCGGCACTTTTGAACCCTATGTAGCCAGTGTGATCTCGCAGTGGCAGGTGGGTGATCGTGAAAAACTGGTGGCCCTTGGCAAGGCGCTTGAGGAAATGGGCCTGACGTGGAAGGTCAAGGCCGAGCGGGTCGATGATACCCAGGTGGAAATCAAGGTCGGTAGGCTGCCTCACAGCAGACGGGGCGGTGCCCGTGATCTGGTCAACATCGCCGACGTGGGATTCGGGATCTCACAGGCGTTGCCGGTCGTGGTCGCCCTGCTCGCCGCAAGGCCAGGCCAACTCGTCTACCTTGAACAGCCCGAAATCCATCTCCATCCCCTGGCACAGCGGCGATTGGCGGGTGTTTTGCTCGACGCTGTGGAACGCGGGGTGGTTGCGGTTATAGAGACCCACAGCGCCCTGTTGCTGAGAGAGGTCCAGACCCTGATCGCGACCAAGCGCATCGAAAAAGACCAGGTAGCGCTTCACTGGTTGCAGCGCGGCAACGACGGCAGTACCCAGGTGCAAACAGCCAATCTCAATGACCTGGGGGCCTATGGCGACTGGCCCGAGGACTTCGACAAGACCGAACTCGAAGCCGAGCAGGATTATCTAGATGCCGTGGAATCGCGTGGGGATGGGAAATGAACCGGCCAACTTCCCGCTTTCTGGTCATCGACGCCTCCGTGGTCCGGTCTGCCGGAGAAACAGAACACCCGGTATCCGCTGCCTGCCGCGAGTGTCTGCAAGCAGTTCATCGGATCTGCCATCGCGTGGTTCTGACAAGGGAGATGAAGGAGGAATGGGACCGACATTCGAGCAGATTCACGCGCAAGTGGCGGAGGTCGATGGCAGCAAGGAAAAAACCGATTCAGGTGGTTGATCCGAGCGAAGTGTCGATGAATGTCAAAGGGTTGTCTGAAGCGGATCAGCAGGCCATCCAAAAAGACCGCTGCCTGCTGGAAGCCGCATTTTCTGCTGACCGGGTGATTGTCACGCGGGATGATTCCCTGCGCAAGGCCCTGGCACGGACGCCCCAGGGCCGGCAACGACTGAAGGCAATTATCTGGATCAACCCTGTTTCAGATGGGGTTAGGGCGCTGGAGCGTCTGTAGATGAATGCGAGGGTGAGAACGAGTGTCCCCCATTGAACTCAGCCCATCCGATGCCCGGTACCCGTCATGTCTGACAGAAAGGCTGGGCCGCGACGCCCCGGCGCGGCTCTTCGCCTCTGGCAACCTAGACTTGCTGGCCCTGCCCAAGATCGCGCTGTTCTGTTCTACCCGCTGCCCCGGTTCCGTCCTCCTTGCGGCCTATGACCAGGCGACGCGCTGGCGCGATGAAGGACGCTGTATCATCAGTGGTTTCCACTCCCCGGTGGAGAAGGAATGCCTTCGCATCCTCCTGCGCGGCAAGCAGCCCATCGTCATCTGTTCCGCTCGCAGCCTGGAAGGCATGCGTCTGCCGGCAGCCTGGAAGTCCCCTTTGGTTGAGGGCCGCCTGTTGCTGCTCTCGCGCTTCAGCTCCAAACATCGACGTGTCACTGCCCAATTGGCGTCCAAGAGAAATCACTTTGTCGCTGCCTTGGCTACTGAGGTTTTCGTCGTTTACTCTACCCCTGGAAGCAAGATCGAAAATACCTGTCGCAGCGCCCTGAACTTGGGCCAGCCAACCGCTGTGCCAGGACCTTGCCCGGCCTGAGCCGCCTCAGCTGGCGGCCTACCTTGTCCCGGTTCAGTAAGAAAGGGAGTTCTATGAATACCCATCAAATATTCCGCCAAGGCGTGCCTCGCATCGAGTACCTGAAGGTCGTCAACTACCGGGCATTGCGGGAGTTAGAATTGAAGGGCATAACTCCGCTGACCGTATTCCTGGGGGCTAATGGGAGCGGCAAGTCTACGGTCTTCGATGTCTTTGCTTTCCTCTCGGAGTGCTTTACGGTTGGATTGCGCAAGGCATGGGATAAGAGAGGGCGGTTTCGCGAGTTGCGGACCCGGGGTAGCGAGGGCCCTGTCATTATAGAAATAAAATACCGCGAAACCCGTCAGAAACCGGTGATCACTTACCATTTGGCCATTGAAGAGAACTCCAGGGGACCGTTTGTCTTGGAGGAATGGCTGGTCTGGAAGAGAGGAAGCTGGGGGCAACCATTCAGGTTTCTGAATTTCCGCAATGGCGCCGGCCAGGTCACCAGCGGCGAGATGCCCGACGAGAAGGACGAGAGGATCGAGGAACGATTGGACTCTATGGAGATGATAGCCGCCAATACTCTGGGACAATTGGCCAAGCATCCGCGAGTCAGTGCCCTGCGGCGATTCATAACAGACTGGTACTTGTCCTACCTGACGGTCGATGATGCCCGCGGGTCACCCGAAGCCGGCCCTCAAGAACGCCTGTCAGCCACAGGCGATAACCTAGCCAACGTAATTCAGTACCTCAAGGAACAACACCCGGAGCGCCTCCGGCAGATCTTGGAAGTTCTCTCACAAAGGGTACCGCGGTTAGAACGGGTGGATGCCGAGATGTTAGCCGATGGCCGACTACTCCTGCAGATCAAGGACGCGCCATTTGAACGGCCCATCCTGGCGAAATTTGCCTCTGATGGAACCCTGAAGATGCTTTCTTACCTGACCGTTCTCTACGATCCAGCCCCTCCCCAACTAGTGGGCATAGAAGAGCCTGAAAACTACCTGCACCCGCGTCTCTTGCCAGAACTTGCCGAGGAATGTCGCAACGCTTCCAGCCGCACCCAGCTCATGGCGACCACCCATTCTCCCTTCTTCGTCAACAGCCTGCGGCCTGAAGAGCTCTGGATGCTCTACCGCGATGAACACGGCTTTACCCATGCCCGCCGCGCTGACCAGATGCGGGGTATTCCTGAGTTCCTGGAGACCGGGGGGAAGCTCGGACATCTTTGGATGGAGGGTCATTTTGAGGTGGGCGACCCCCTGACTGCTGCTGGAGGCCCCAAATTTCCCTCTTCCGCGATAAGACCTGCTAAGCCGAGGAAGAGGTAAAACAGGTATGCACCTGGAAGTCCTGGTCGAAGAGCCATCTGCCGAAGCAGCCCTGAAAGAACTCCTTCCCAAAATCCTCAAATCAACTATCTCGTTCCATGTGGTCGTCCATGGAGACAAAGGTGATCTACTCAAAAAACTTCCCAGCAGGCTGCAAGGGTATCGTGCCTGGATGCCTTCTGACTGGCGCATCATGGTTTTGATCGATGAGGATCGCCAGGATTGCCGAAAGCTCAAATTTCAGCTCGAAAGAATCGCAAGAGAGGCGGGCTTCACGACCAAAAGCTCAGCCCGATCAGGCAGGTCATTCCAGGTATTGAACCGGTTGGCTGTTGAGGAACTCGAAGCGTGGTTCTTTGGCGATGTGAACGCAATTCTCCAGGCTTTTCCGAGAATACCGCGACATCTTGGAAAAAAGTCCGGTTATCGCGACCCGGATGCTATCGCAGGAGGAACGTGGGAGGCTCTGGAAAGGATCTTGCAAAGAGCGGGATACTTCCCAGGCGGTCTGCCCAAGATCGAGACAGCCAGGAGGATAGCCCGCTTTATGAATCCCGGCATAAACCGCTCCAAGAGTTTCCAAGTCTTTCGCGACGGTCTCTTCCAATTGCGGTAATCCGAAATAGTGAGCTGGCAGGACATCGCCCACGCCCGAGAATAGGAGATCAGATGAACGACCCTTCCAGATTCGGCATGGCCAAGTCTTTTTTCATGATGGGCAGGCAGGCCGGTTACGACATGACCGACCAAGAAGAGACGGCGCTAAGGTAAGGTCATGACCTGTCTGAAAACCGCCGTGATCGGCATCAGGGGCATGGGTCGGGAGCACGCCGAGAACCTGGCCCGCCATCCCCGCGCCGCGCTGAAGGCTGTGGCTGATCTGCACACCGAAGCCGCCGGCCAGCTCGCCCAACAGCAGGACGCGAGACCCTATGCCGACTACCGCGCCATGCTGGAGGGGGAATCCCTCGACGCGGTAATCATCGCCACGCCCCATCACCTGCACGCCCCTATGAGCCTAGCAGCCCTGGAGGCCGGCCTGCACGTGCTGGTGGAAAAGCCCATTGCCATACGCATCTCAGAGGCCGAGCGCATGGTCGAGCTGGCCCGCCGCAAAAACCGGGTCCTGGCCGTGGGCCACAACTACCGCACCTTCCCGGGCAATCTCAAACTCAAACAGCTCATCGACACCGGCCAGCTCGGCCCGCTCTACCGGGTGCTGTGGCAGTGGCTCGAAAACCGGCCCGAGGCGTATTACCGGCGGGACCTCTGGCGCTGCACCTGGAGACACGCCGGCGGCGGGGTGCTGATGAATCAGGCCAGCCACGACCTAGATCTGATCTGTTGGCTGCTGGGCGATCCTGTCGAGGTTTCGGCCATGGTCGGCAACTTTGCCCACCAACACGAGGTGGAGGATACTGCCCTAGCCAATATCCGCTTTGCCAGCGGCGCGTACGCCTCGGTACAGCTGAGCACCTGCGGCCCCTGCCTCAACTACCGGCAGCTCTGCGGGGAACAGGGTATAGTCTTCTTTCAGGACGAGCGCAATGCCAATGTCCACGTCCCCCAGGTCTTCCGCCTGGGCCGGTACCGGGAGCCCCTGCGCCAGACCCTCCAAACCCACTCCCAACCCGCAGGCCAGCCCGAGGTGGTCTGGCAGGAGGTGGACTGCAGCAGTGCCACCTGCCCAACCCTCCTGGACAGCTTTGTGGATGCGTGTCTGGACGGCACTCAGCCCATCGCCGACGGTGTTTCTGCCCGGCGCAGCCTGGAACTGATCAACGCCATCCTCCTCTCAGGCGTGCGAAGGAAGGTGGTCTCCTTCCCTCTGGACAGGGAGGAGTACGACGCGCTGCTGGACGAGTTGATCAGCGGGAAGACCAGGCTCGGCCTCTAAAGGCCCCTATTCGGAAAAGGCCCGGAAGGTCAGGGTGAAGCCGCCCAGACCCCCCAGGGCCGCGCTGCTGAAGTACGCCAACTCGTCGAAGTGCCCCCCGGTGTCGGCCAGATAGGTCAGGCCCAGCCCCAGCAAGGCCCCGGCCAATTCCCCGCCGCTGACGATCAGTCCCTGGCCAAAGCTGAAGTCCTGCCTCTTCAACAGGTGGTCGTTCAGCCCCACGCCCGCGGCCATGCCGGCCAGGGCTCCTCCCACGTGCGCCCGGCCACTTTCGATTCCAGTGGCATTGACCAGGGGCAGGGCCAGGAGGGCGCCCAGGAAGCCGCCGGCGCGCAGCACGTACGCGTCTCCCCGGGTGTAGTCGCGGTGCTGGCCCAGCCAGTCGCCGCAGTACAGGCCGGCCCCCGAGGCGAGCAAGGCCATCCCGTCGCCCCAGCGCCGTGAGCGGTCCTTTTCGTACAATCCCGCCGTATACGCTATCCCCAGGCCGCCCAGCAGCCCGAAATCCCCCATCACCGCCCACACCTCGGCCTGGCCGTGGGTGGAGCCTCGCCAGTCCACCCCCTTGAACCCCAGGGCCGAGCCCAGGGCCGCACTGCTCAGCACCGTGGCCCCGTCGCTGCGCGAAGTGCGGTCCTTTTCGAAGAGCAGATCCGCGAAAATCAGGCCGTAGGCGATGCCGCGCGTGCCTCCGAACTGGGCCAGTTGGCGGTGGGCCGGAGTGACGGAGCGGTGCTGGGTGAGCCGGTAGGGCAGGTAGAAGCTGGTGGCAGTGGTGAGCATGTGCGAGGCCAGGGCCGGCCGGGCGCTGTCCAGATCCAGCATCACGTTCATGGCCGGGCCGTAGGCCAGCAGGGAGAGCAGGATCTGGTCGAGGATGAGTTCGCCGCGCCCCGAGTGGTCCAACTGGAGGCCGGCGGGGGGTAGGGTTAGGCGCCGGCGCAGGTCGAGGCGCAGGGAATCGACGGCTGCCGGAGACAGGAGTTGCCGCTGCCGCCAGCGCTTGCCCTGGCGCTGCCAGGCGATCTCCAACACATAGACCTGGTCCTGCCCCAGGAAGAGGCGGGCGCTCTGGAAATCCCCGATCTCGGGGAAGAGTCCCAGCCGCGTCCGCAGGGCGGGGGTGATCTCCTGGACTTTGCCCTCCGGGTCCAGAGGCACCTGCTCCTCGGTGCGCACCTCCTCAGCCCAAGCCGCAAGGGCCGGGAGCAGGAGGATGGCCAGGGCCGCCAGGAGCAGGGAGCTATTTTTTGGCACTGGCCTGGCACGCCGCGGCGAATTCCGCGGAGGTGGAGGTGTAGCCGATGACGTGCTCGAAGTTGCGGAACATGATCTTGCGCAGCCAGCCCCCTTCTGGCAATTCAGGGGCGAGGGTATCGGGATACTCGGAGGAGAAGGTGCAGTCGCGCAGCAGGATCACCCGGTAGTTGTGCTCCACTGCTCCGGCCAGGGTCTGGTACAGGCAGGCCCGCTGGCTGAAACCAGTGGCGATCAGGGTCTTGATGTCGTAGCAGCGCAGGTGGTAGTCGGTGTGGGTCTCGTGGAAGCCGGACCACTCGCGCTTGGGGAAATCCGGCTCGTGGGCCAGGGGCTGGATGGAGGGAGAATAGTTGGGCTTGTGCGGGGCGCGCGAGGGCGGCGGCCGGTCAGCGGCCCTGGCATCCCCCCAGCGGGTGCCGTGGATCTCGCGTTTGATGCTGCCCGGCTCGTCCGCCAGGGAGAAGTCGTTGTGGATGTAGATCACGTGCATGCCCACGGCGCGGGCAGCCCGCAGGGCCGGGGCGATCCCCTGCTCCACGTACTTGTTGCCCGGGCCGCAGTCGCTGTCCACGACCATGAAGGCCGTGCGCTCCAATTCAAGTTCGAGGTCGGCGTACGCGTGGCCGTCCCCCTTTTCCTCTGCTTTGCCTTCGTAATAACCCGTGCCGCTGTACCAGCGCACCGGGACCTTCAACTTGGCCATATGGTCTCCTTTGGTCAGTAAGTAGAGGGTCTGGGGGTGGCCGGCGGCCAGTACCCTGCAGGGTTTTCATCCCATTCCTTGCCGCACAGGCGCGAGATCACGCACCACTCGGCCGCGGTCAAGTGGTCGTGGTTGTGGAAGAGGAAGCGCTGCAGCCCGGCCTGCTGGGAGGCCACTAGGATGCGGTGTAGATCCCCGGCGGTCATCGGATCGCCCCCGTGAGGTATGCGCCCGGTATCCACCCAGGGCACCACCTTGCGGGGCTCGCCGGCGGCGGCGATGGCCCGCCGGGTCTCCTCCTGCACCACCTGGTCGAAGAAGATCTGCGGGAAACCCAGGTCCATGTCGGCCAGGGAATTTAATCCCGGCAGGTCCACCCCCAGCCAGGCCTTGACCACGGTGAAACAGTCCCCCTCGGTGAGGGCCGGATTCCAGGCGGCGATCTGCTTCACCCAGCGGGCCACCGTGCCGTAGAGCCCGTCGAAGCCGCGCTGCCAGAAGTAGTGTTTGACCAACAGAAAATCGAGCACTTCGCTCCAGGCCAGAAAATCGAAGGCGGTCATGCCCGAGAACACCGCCGAGCGCAGCCCATTGCCCAGCAGGAGCCGGCGGGGCAGCTGGTCCAGCGCGGCGCGCACGGCCCGGCCTTCTCTGAGACCATCCTTCCGCCGCCAGCGCAGCCAGTAGGTGGAGTCCTCGTCGACGTCGAAGAGGTTCATGGAGGCCAGCACGCCGTGTGCCCCGTAATAGCGCACCTGGGCGGGGGTGAGGGAGCGGAAGCGGTCGAAGAGGTGCTGCCGGCCCTGGTCCAGGCGTTCGGGATCGTACCCCCGGGCCTGGGCAGTGATCCTGGTGTGCTCGTTCATTTCGCGGAACACGGCGTTGCCGTGGTGGTGCTGGAGTTCGTAGGCCGACTCGGTCCAGCCGTCATTGATCCCCCCGTCCACCTGGGGGAAGGCGGAGAAGACCTCGTCCCATACCGCCGCGTGGTAGCGGGCGCCGTAGGGGTCCTCTGAGGCGGGCAGGCGCCTGGCCGGCGAGCAGCCCGAACCAGGACAGAAGACCATGGTGAGCCAGCCCCGGCTTTTGGCGTCGTCCAACATGGCGTGCAGCCGTTTCTCCTTGGCAGCGTCGGGCTGGCCCGGGCGCGGGTCCACAGGGATGCCGCGGCTGGTGTAGGCCTCGGGTTTGGCCGGAAAGGCCGGCACCGTGAATTTGCCCTGCTCGTCGGTGAAGAGCAGCCGGCCAAAGACCAGCCCCTTCACCCCGCCTGCTTCCCAGGCATCGAAAATACGCGCATAGTCATCCACCACCGTCTCCAGGGGCTGGCCGATGCGCATCCAGGCTTCCAATGGCATACCAAGTCCTCCTCTAGGTCCAATATAGACTACTGGCACAGGCAAAAAAAGGCCGCGTCCCTGGCGAGGGGACACGGCCTTGGTCCACAGGTGAGAACCGGAGGGAAACCTCTAGCGTATTTCCGCGGTGATCCTCATGAGCGTCTCACTTGCCCTCCGACTTGATCTGGCCCCAGGTCTGTTCCACGGGTGTCGCCGGCTTGGTGGCCGCCCCTGAGGTCGTTTCCTCCGCGGGCACCGGGGGAGAGGGATGGCGCCCCTTCCAGTTCTTTTTTTGGTCCTCCCATTTCTGGAGCTGCTCGGGAGTGAGGATGGCCTCGAGGGCCTTCAGGTGTTCGGCGAAGAGCTGGCGCATGGCTTCCGGATCGGGGCGCTGGCCGGACTGCCGCTGCTCTTCCACCTGGGCGCGGTGCTGCTTGGCCAACTCCTGCCACTGGGTCTTCTGCTCTTCGCTCAGGCCGAGCGCCTCGGCCATCCTGCCCAGGCCCGGACCACCTTTGCCCCTGCCCATACCCTTGCCCATCATACCCGGTCCGCCCTTGCCCATGCCGGGGCCTGCCGGGCGGTTCTGCTTCAGCTCGGCCAGTTGCTGGCGCTGTTCCTCGGTGAGGAGCGTTTCAAAGGCGGTGCGGTGGGCCTCGGCGGCGGCTTTCATCTGGGCCTGGCCTTCCTCGCGCGACAGGGTGCCGACCTTGATCTGGGCGCGGAGTTCCTGCTGCTGCTTCTGGAACTCGGTCCGCAGGGTCTCCAGTTGGGCCTTCTGCTCATCGCTCAGGTTGAGTTGCAGGTGCACCGGGCCCAGGCCCTGCTTCATCCCGTGTCCGTGTCCCCGGCCCCCGGCTTCTGCCGCGCTGAACGCGCCGGCGGTGATGATCAGTCCGGCGCAGAGCAGGGCGCTGAAAGTCTTCATGGTCGAACTCCTCGGTTGGGGGTCACTGCCGTTGGGCAGCAGTGCTGGTGCGTTGTCTTTTAGACCTGGGGAAGGTACAAAAAGTTTTAGGGGGTCTGCGGTTTTGCGATCTCGATTTTTACCTGCCCCCATGACTGCTCCGCCACCGCGGTAAGGCGATTGCCAAAAACCACCCGGCCAAAGCGCTCGGGTACGTGAAAGTCTACCTTGCCTACCGGCGACCAAGCGCTGGCTTGTGCTTCGCTCTCGGTCCCGTTCTGCCGCACCCGCTCGAAGCGGTAGAGATTGAGGCGCCACTCGTCGCCCGCCTGCGGGGGCAGGGTCCTGGGTCCGGACACATCGAGCTGCTGGGACGCTAGCCCATCCCAGGGCAGGGCGATTTCGGCGCTCCAGCCCTGGTCCACGTCGGCGGCATTGTTAAGCGTGCCGGTTATTTGGACGGCGCTGAGCAGCGAGGGGTTCCAGGTATCATAGCCTTTGCCGCTCTGGCTCCAGGGTTTGGAGAGCAGCAGGTCGAAGACCGCATTGAGCGGATTGAGTTCCACTTCGGCGTAGTTCTGGCCGTCCCCGTCGGGGTCGATGAAGATCTCCACCACCTCCTCCTCGTACAACTGCATATCGCGCTGGTCGTAGGTGGACCACACGTCCGGGTCAGCGGCAGAGAAATAGAAGTAGAGGTACTGGGCATCCCAGAGCATGCGGGCCTCGGTGCGGCGGGAATGGTAACGGTCGCCGCTGAGGAAACGCACATCCGCCAGGTCCAGGGGCGCGGCCTCCTGCCAGGCGGCTTCATCGTCCTTGCCGTCGACGGCAAGGGGTTGGGCGGTTTTCCAGCAGGTGTAGAGGGGCAGTTCCTGGGCGCTGGCTGCCCAGGCCAGGGCCATCAATAGGCTCCATCCGCAGTTGAGATTCATGGTGCACGCTCCTTTTCAGGGTAACTTCAGTTCCAAGCCCACCGGGCAGTGGTCCGATCCCCGGCCCAGGCAAAAGCGCTGGGCCGGTGTCTGTTATACCCCCAGATCTATGCCTATAGGACAATAGATATTCCGAGGAACAAGAATTGAGCTGGTCTTTCCTATTCTGATCGGTGTTTTAGCTGAGGATCCGCCCCAGTTGCACCAGACCCACTACGGCCTGCGCCACGGTGGCGAACAG
>JACPJE010000276.1 GCA_016187725.1 Candidatus Latescibacterota bacterium | reverse complement strand
ATGTTGACCCGGATTTGCAGGAACTTGCGCGGGTTGGGAGAGGTGATCAGCGCCTCGCTGCGGCCAGCGGTGGGCAGATAGCTCTCGCTCCAGTTGCTCCATCCCACAAAGGCCAGACTCCCTTCCCTGGCCGGGTCTGACTTGGGCTGCCTGCCCTTGCCCAGTTTCTTGCCGTCCTCGTCGATCTTCTTGTCCCCGTCGTTGTCCACAAAATCGATCTCATCCTCGTCCACCGACCCGTCCCCGTCGTCGTCCTTATTGCTCTCGTGGGGGGTCTTCAGCCCGGTCCAGGTGTCCCACACCTTCCAGCGGTAGACCAGGTCGTCGTAGAGTTCCTTGGTGAACTCGGTCCGCTCCTCGTTGCCGTCGATGGTGACCACCTCGTAGTACTTGAAGGTGGAATCGGTCTGGTCGCTGGTGCGGGTCTGGATCTGCAGGCGCACCTCGGGGTGGTTCTCCAGGGGTTCGGCCATTTCCTCGGTGCGGCCGGTGAGCGGATCGGTCTGGCGCACGATGGCCTCCCCCTCCCAGGAGAGGCGCGGCAGGGTCTTGCGGATAAAGTTGCCCTTGCTGTCGGTCAAGGCGATGGGCGGGGAATAGGTCCACACGCTCACCGGGTACCCTTCGCCGTAGAGCTGCAACTCGCCCAGGGTGGCCAGCGAACCGTACCGGCCGGAGAGACTGCCGGTGATGTCGATGTCGCGCATCATGATGTAGCGGATCTGGCGCAGGGGGAAGTTCTCGTTGACGATGCGCGCCGTGGGGGTATGGTTATCGAGGTGGTTCTCGCTGACCACATTGTCCCACTCGAGGCCGTTCTCCAATTGCGGAAAGTCCTCGCGGCTCTCCATGGTGATGGGTTTGAGCAGGGTGCCATCCGAAACCAGGATGAAGTGGCCCAGGAAGGCACCCTGATGGCTCTGGTTGATGCGTTTGGCGATCAGGAAGAGGTTGTCCACCCAGAAAACCGCCCCCAGATCCCACCAGGCCGTGCCCTTCAGGTAGATGGGCGACCAGGTATTGGCCTGCCATTCGGAGTCGTAGAGACCGTCGGTAGCTTTGTCGGGCGCGCCCAGGCCGCCGTTTTCAAAGGAGGCCCCGGCCCGCTGTTCGGGCCGCAGGGCGTAGTTGTCGCCCTTGGCCCAGACCTGGACCTCGGCCACCCTGGGCACCTCGCGGGTGTAATAGAGCAGGGGGCCCTGTTTTTCGGGGGGCAGGGAGAGATAGCGCTCCCGGGCGGTCAGGCCCTGGGGGTCATCCCCGATCTCCACCAGGAAACCGCCGGCCGTCTGCCGCTGGTACACCAGGGCCCCGCGCTGTACGGGGGGCAGGCTCTCGTACACCGCCCGGGCCGTATCCCCGGCGCCGATGAAGGTCTTGCGCCACAAATCGCTGTCGGTGAAGGTCAACTTCACATATTGCACGGGCGAGCCGGCAATATCCGGCCTGCCATCCTGGTCGAAATCCACCTGGTCCAGGGGCAAAAGCCGGAAGGTGGCCTGCAGGTACCGGCCCTCTGGATCAAGAGGCGCCAAGCTGCTCGTGCCGGCCGCGTCTATACTCACGTTGGTGCCGTCGTTGTTCTGCTGAACAGCCACCGGCTTGCCGGCCGCTTCCTGGGTGGCAAGCTGGCCGATCAGGGTGAACTTCAGATTCGTGCCCAGAGGGAAGGGGAAGCGCTCGCCCATCGAAGCCCACAGCGCAAAGGCCTTGGCCGGGTTGCCCAGGAAGGGTGCGGAATTCTGCCCCGAGGGGAAAACCACGGTGATGCTGTCGGCGTAGACCAGCCGGCCCAGGTCCACTGTCAGTTCCCAGTTGCGCAGATTGTCGATGGAGAAGTCTCTGGTGTCGCGCAGCCTGGCCTCGTAGCTGGCCGGGGCAACCGGTTCCCAGTAGGTGCTCAGGTCGTCGTCGATGACCTGGCGGGCGAGAGCATTGTTGGACAGGGCCGCAGCGCCGCCATTGATAATAGCCCCATTGGCGCGCACCAGGTCCGGATAGGAGAAGCGCTCAGCCTCCAGGGCCGCGTTGAGCCTGCGCCGGAAGAAGGTGGGCTGCACCCCCTCCTCGCTCACCCGCATGACATCCACCGTCGAGAGGGGGCGTTTCAGGCTGTTGACCCGGTCGTTCTGGAATTCCCAGTTCTGCCAGAGGGAGGCGCGGTCCACCCGGATCGAGTTGTTGAGAATGCGGTAGGCATCGGTCTGGGCCCCGGCCGCCCCGATGAGGGCGGCGCTGATCAGGAGTCCTGTTAGCGTATTTCTCATAACTCGCGCTCCTTTGCTGGCTGACAATATCTGCCGCCCTCTATCAGTACGCCACGGAGACCAGCCGCACCTGGGCCGAATTGGCAGCGTCGGCGTCGGCCGAGACCCGCACCAGGTACAGACCCGGCGCCACCAGCTTGCCCTCTGCATCCCGGCCATCCCAGGCCTGGGAATAGCCGCCGGAGACCGCGCGCTGCTCGATGCGCCGCCGCAGCCGGCCGCTCAGGTCGAAGATCTCCACCCTCACCGGCCGGGCTGCTATCAGCCGCTGCACATCGAAGGAGACCTGCAACTGGTCGTTGACCAAGTCGCCGTTGGGGGTGAAGGGGTTGGGCTCCAGTTTGAGCTTGGTCACCAGTTCATTGCTCTGGGCAGAGAGGTCGGCGATCACCGCCAGGCTGTTGCCGTCTTCGAGCTGGTCGGTCTGGAGAAAATTCACCACGTCCCTGGCTTCGAGGCCCTGGGGCAGGAACAGGGCCAGGGTATCGGTCCCGGCCTCATTCAGGGCGACGATCCCATTGGCGCTGTAAGCCCGGCGCCCGGCGCTCAGGGAGTCGAGCAGGGCATTGACCTTGAAATTGGTGCGGAAGTCGATCACCCGAGCCTTGAAGCGCACCTTGAGCAGCACCTCGCTGGTCTGGGCAGGCCCCAGGGTGGGAAAGGCCAGGACAAACTGCTTGTCGTCGGTGAACACCTGCTGAAACTGACCCGCCCCGGGCGCGGTTTGGCTCTGCACCAGATTCTGGACCTGCCCGCCGCCCAGGTCCACCTGCACGGCCTCGACCTGCTCGATCCGGGTGGGGGTGAAGACCTGGAGCCGGTTGAAGCCCTTGTTGTCCCCCTGGAGCAGGGCCTTGAGCGCCAGCACGAAGGTGGTGTCCTGGCCGGCTTTCACGTTGATGGCCGGGGCGATCTCGCCGTAGATCTGGCTGAGGATCTGGGGAGCGGAGTATTCAAAGCGCAGGTTGCGGATGGCCGTGGCCGCTTCGGGGTCGTCGCTGCTGAACTCGACCTGGAGCTGGAAGAAGGGCCGCCCGCCAGGGGCCTTGATGAACCCGCCGTTCTCCACTGGCTGAGCCCCGCTCCAGAACACCACGTCCGGCTCCACGGTGGAGCGCTCGTTGCCGGGCAGGGTCTGGTACTCAGCGCGGGTGAGGCGCACCGCTTCGCGCTCGGCGTCGGAGAGGGCGCTGAAGATCTCGCGCACCACCAGGTTGAAGTTGGGATCATTCAGGTCGACGGACTGGCCAAAGGTCTTGGACCCGGGCCGGCGGTCCCGCACCTGCACCACCCCCTTCTTCCACTCCACCGGCACCCCAAAGTCATTGAGGCGGAACATCACCTGGGGCTCCTGGTTCACCCCGGTCTGCACCTGCACGACGGCCCGCGACTTGGCCGGGTTCCCCAGCTTTTCCTCGTCCCAGAAGATGCGGCCCAGGGTGGCCGAAGGCAGGGGCAGCGGTGTGGTCGTGTAGAGGGCCTCGGGCAGGAAGCCGTCGCCAAAGAGTTCGACCTCCGCAATATCGTAGTCCAGCGAGGTTCTGAAGTCGAGGCGGGCGAAGCGCATCTTCTTGGGCGGATCGAAGAAGACCGCCACCGTGTCGTCCAGGTTGATCGGCTCGCTCTGCTCGACCACAAAGGTGGGCAGGATCTGCGACATGCGCTCAAAGCGGGGAAAGCCGATCTGGCCCACGGTGGGGTCGTCGATATTGAGGCCGGCGATGTGCTTCTCCGTGTCCACCGCGCCCGAGAGCAAGGTATAGGCAGAAACCCTGGGCAGCCCCGGGGTGGGATAGAAGCGGGCCAGGCGCACCGGGAAATAGCGGCCCAGGTCCATGTACAGGATCCAGGTCTGCTGCACGTCCTGGCCCACCTTGTCGATGCGTTCGAAATGGGTGCCGGGGTCATTGTCGAAGATGGTCTGCATGAACCCCTGGGCCCGGTCGTAGGTCATGGACTGTTCCCAGATGGTCTGCCAGGTGATGGTGAGCCCTTTGTTGTACTTGTCTGCCACCGGGGGCAGGGGATGGGCCTCGGCCACGTTGATCATGGCCGGAATTTCGCTGAGGCCGGCCTGGCGCAGCAGTTGCACCTGGCGCAACTGGCGGGGGAAGTTGCCCCACTTGGGGATGAGCACCTGCCCCGGCTGGATGGTGGCGCCTTCCTCCAGCACCACCTGCTGCAGGGCTGCCACCTCCTGCTGGGCCACGTGGCGGGAAAAGGCGAAGAGGATGGAATCCTCAGCCGCGCTGAGAGTGGAGTCGGCGCCGGCGATCACCGGCACCGGCACCATGCGGACCGGGTAGATGGGCAGAATCCCGTCGCTGAAGCGCTCAGCGTCTATGGGTTCCAGGAAGCGGGCGAGCGACAGGGGGCCTTCCTCGGCATCGCGCCAGGTGCGATTCCCGCCGGGCAGCGAAAAGGTGGAGAGATCGGCGCTCGCCGGACCCTGAGCCAGGGCCACCAGCGCCAGTACAGCCATGCAGCGGATCCCGGACCTCATGGAATCACTCCCCGGCTAGTCGGTCCCCACCCACCTGTGCAAAAGAGGCGTGATGCTCTCAGTGAGGAGAAGAGGTGCTCAGGCAGTTGAGAGAAGCGGGAGAGAGGGAGGATGGCTCCCCCCTCTCTCCTCGGACGTGCTGTAGTACTTAATTGATACTGAAGCAGCGCTTACTTGTCGAAGGAAGCCTTGACGCGGCCCCAGCTCTCGCTCTCCACCGCGGTGCCGCCGGCCCCGACCAGACGACCGTCAGCGAAGCGCTCAGCATAGCGCCAGGTAGCGGCCTGACCGGTGAGGGTGTGGAAGGCGCGGTATTCCTGCGGAGCAGTGTCGAAGTCGGGAGCTGAGATCTGGAAGCCGATGATCTTGCCCGAGAACAGGTCGGAAGCCTTGCTGTCGCCGGGGCTGTTCCAGATCAGGTCGTCGAAGGGCGTGACGTAGAACTCCATGACCGAGGTGGTCGGGCTTACGCCGGAGGAGCCGCCGCCGCCATCGGCATAAGGCAGGGCATTGACCCAGTCGGCGCCGGCGCCCAGATAACCGACCTTGCGGTTGTCTGGAGCGTCGGCAATGGCCACGAACTGCTGGGCAGTGCGGTTGTTGTTGAGCTTCTGCTCGTCGGCAGTCCAGAGGGAGTCGGCAGAACCGGTGTAGTCGCCGCCGGTGTGGTCGCCGTCCAGCATGAACTCGATGGAGTCATAGCTCCACAGGTCGCCCAGGTTGCCGCCCGGGTAGGTGTTGATGTACACGTTGTCCACCCGCTCCATGGCCAGATACACGATGTTGGCGCTGGCATTCCAGCCCAGCCAGATGCGGTAGTCCATGTCGGCCGGATCGTACTGGGCGCCCTCGCCCACGGTCGGGTCGGCAAAGAAATCGGTGGCCACCAGCGAAGGATCGCCGACTACGTCTTCCCAATCGGCGACGCTGGCATCCTTCAGATCGAGATCGGCGCGATCCCCATCGGGAATCTCGAAGATCAGGTAAATCTTGTCGCCTATATGGGCGCTGGCGCCCGAGGCGAGGCCCAGAGCCAGGGCCATGGTGAGCAGAGCACGCTTCATTGCGTTTCCTCCTATAGGGGTTGAAGTGAGACTCCATCTGGGACCCTCCAGATGGCCTGCAAAATCACTGCCTCAATCCAGAACAACTACCGCGCCCGCATCACCTCCTTCCGCGCACTGCGAGGTTTTGGCAAAACGGCCTTTCCAAACCCTTGGGCCACCTCGGGCGTTGCGGCCCTATCTATAATAGATATTGGGTAATAGATATTGGGAGATGTTAAGGCAAAGGCGCTTGCCTGTCAAGAAAAATCTTATCCCCCTTTTACCGGGGACTTTCGGGTTTGGCCGGGGCTTTGGACTCCTCTTCTTCTTCTGGGTAGAAACGCACCAGCTTGAGGTCTTGCAGGCCGATGGCAAAAGGCCCTGAGGCCAGCTCTCCCGTAAAGGCGGCCCCGACCCGCAACTGGTAGATCCGGTCGGTTTCCCCGCCCAGGCGCACGGTGCTGGCATCCACCGTCCCCTGCAAGGTCTTCCCGGACCAAAAGGTCAGGATGATGGGCCGAAATTCGGTCCCCGGATCCCGCTCCTCGGTGAACTCGATCCTAGATATTTTAGCCAGGTCGATGGAGCGCTGCTTGCGCCCCTGGGTGAAGTCGAGGCGGAGTTGCCCGCGGTAGCGCAACTGGTGGACCTCAAAACGCCGGCCCTCCAGGTCGACCACCGTGGCTTTGAGCTTGGGCTCCTTGGCCGGGGCCAGGGAAGCGGGATGGAGGAGGATCACCTCGCGCACGTCGCTGAGCAGGATGAAAAAGGGGCCCAGTTCGGTCACCCCGCTCAGGCGGTTGGACACCTGGCCGCTGCCCAGGGCGTCCTGATGGGGGGCGATGCCGCTCCCCCCGGTGAAGATCCTGCCGGTCTCCGAGTTCCCGTTGCGCCAGGTCAGGGTGATCTGCACTTCCTCGTCTTCGCGCTCCCCGTCCAGGCGGAAACGGGCGATATCGGCCAGTTGGACCGCGCGCGGCTGGTCGCCGACAAAGTACTCCAGTTCGGCGCGGTCCTGATAGCTGAACTTGGCCACCTGGTGCTGGTTGCCCATCCGGTCGACGATGGTGGCCCGCAGTTCGGGATTGGCGCCCCGGGCGGTTGCCGCCCACAGTGTTGCCAGCAGCACCCCGGCGCTTAAGACCGTCCTAGACATAGAGGCCCCCTCTGGTGGTTATTGCTGCCCTCCGCCGCCCTCGGTGCCCGAGCCAGGCTGTCCGGGTTGACTTGATCCGATCGTTATGCTCAGGGGGGTGATGCGGCCAAAGACCACCTCCACCGGCCGGATCTCGTCCAGACCAGCCTGCAGATTCTCGATCCTGATCTTATACACGTCCTCGGGGACGATGAAGTGCCGGATCTCGCTGGAGGTCATCCCCTTGCCCAGGACCGTGCGCATGTTGTAATCCATGATCAGGAAGGGCACCTGCGCGCCGAACTGTTCGCCGCCCGAAAAGATGAGCTGGAAGCGGCCCACCGGCACATGCTGGTACACCTCCTGGCCCATCTTGACCTCCACGCCCTTCAGTTCCACGTTCTTCTTGATATCGGTATTGACCACCACCGTGTAGGTCCCCGGAGCCAGGTCCACCCACAGCTCGAACTCCTGGCTGCCGCTCTCGTAGGCCCCCGGCGAACTGGCCGACATGCGCGGGGTGGATTCGTAGACCTCCTCTTCGGTCTCCTGGTCGAGCACATAGAAATTGAGCTGGTTGATGCCGCCGGCATCGAGGATGAGCCGGCCCTTGCCCTCGGCGATGGGCGGGGGCAGGTTCTGGCTGCCGCCCGTGGTGGCGCATCCGGCGGCCAGCATCCAGGCGATGGACCAGCCGGCCAAACACCAAAGCAATCTGCTCCCGTGCACGGGCAAAGTCTCCTTTCCACAGCGGGCTGAGCGCTGCGCTGATTCCCCTGAAGACGGCGCGACCGCCTGCGCCCCTGCTCGCAATGACATGCTTTAAAAATTCTTATACAATAAAAAAGCGGCGCTGTCAAACTAATCCGGGGGCGCCAGCCTCACCAGCGCAAAATCGCGGTCAGGACCCTGGTACCCGGCCAGCATCCGCCGGTACTCCCGGTCGTCGTGCCAAAAGCGGGGATAGGCCGAGGGGAGGCTCACCCCCCGCCGCAGCAGTTCCTCCCAAAAGACCTGGTTCTGGACCGCAAAACCGCCGGCCACCACCAGGAACCCCGCCCCGCGCGCGACCAGGCTGTCCAGGGTGGCGGCCGAGAACTCCTCGGGGGTGATCTGCCAGCCCTTGCGCCGGCAGTAGTAGAGCATGGTCGGGCTCTGGGCCCGGTGGGGGGCGCCGGCATTTTCGTCTATCTCCCCCACCACCAGCAGGGCCGAGGCCGGCAGTTTCTGTTCGATGAGCTGCCCGGCGGCGTGGCAGGCCTGGTAATAGCGGTACACATTGTTGGCCGGCCGGTACAGCCCGGGCGCCGCCCAGGCGCTGTACCCGGCCAAGAGCAGCACTACCCCCCCTGCCAGGACCGGGCGGCCCCAGCCTCCCACCACCTCCAGCAGGGGTCTTAGGATTGGGCGAGCTAGCCAGGATTGAGGCCAAGCCGCCCTCTCCAGCAGCGGCGCCAGGCCCCGGGCCGCCAGCACCGCGCCCAGCGGCACAAAGGGCACCTGGTAGTAGACGAGGCGGTAGTTGCCCTCTGGGATCAGGAACAGGTAGAGCAGCAGCCCGCCGCCCCAGGCGTAGAGCGCCCTTTCCTGCCGGGTACCCCAGCAAGGCCGCACCCCTGCCAGGAGCAGGATCGCGCCGACGGGAGTAAAGACCTGGTGGCCGAAGCGGCGCAGCAGTTCCCAATAGAAATCGCCGCTGGCCAGCAGACCCTGGGCCCACTTGTCGTATCCCTGGCTGCCCCAGATCCCAAAGGTCAGCCCGGTCTGCAAAAAGAGCTGGTGGGCATGCCAATACCAGGCCGCGGCCGGGGCCAGGGCCAGGGCCAGGTATGCCCACAGGACCGGGCGGCGCGGAAAGGCCCATCCCCAGCGCGCCCAGGCCAGGGCCACCAGCGGCAAGCCCAGATACAGGGTGGGGATCTTGACCATGAAACACAGGGCCGCGGCCAGCGCGGCCAGGGCGAAATCCCCGCGCCCCTCCGTCCGGGACCAGCGCTCAAAGGCCAAGAGCGCCCCGATGCTGAGCAGGAGCATCAGGGCCTCGGGCATGAAGGCCCGGCCGTAGAAGATATTGAGCGGAAAGAGGAGGAAGAACAGCGCGCTCAGGCGTCCGCTCCAGAGCCCGCCGCCCAAGCGCCGGACCAGGAGGTGGAGCAGGCCGGCCCCGGCGGTGGAAAAGAGCGCCGAGAGCAGCCGGCCCGCCCACTCGTGCACCCCCCCCAGCAGGCCGTAGAGGCAGGCCACCAGGAAGGAGTAGAGCGGGAAGTTCATCTCCACGTACCCGGGCGTGGTCCCCCGCCAGTCCACCCGTGGATAGAAGAGGTTATACCCCTCCTGGTAGAAATTGCGGGCGATGGCCCCGCTGTCGGCCTGGCGCCAGGCCTGGCCGTCGATCAGGGGGGCCTGCACCTCGATCAGGCGCAGGGCCAGCCCCAAAAGCAGGATCAGCCAGGGATCGGCCCGCCCTATCCTGAACATCGCGCGCATGGGAAGGGCTGCGGTTCAGGCCCAGCCGCTCAGCTGGCTCAGGCGCTGGGCCAGGGCCCCCATCAGCGCCTGGCAATCGGGGAACTGGGCGGTGTACAGGGGTGCGTCGATGCGCACGAAGATGCGCGCCCCGGGCCGGGCAAAACTCTCGTACTGCAGGCCGATGGGGATGAGGGGCACCCGCAGGCCCCGCTCCCGCTCGACCTGCAGCAGGTGGTCGATGATCTCCTTCTGCAAAGGTCCCATCCCCCGCTGAAAGCGCATGCCCTCGGGGTGGGAGAGGACCAGCTCGCCCCGCTCGTACAGCCAGGCCAGGTAATCCAGGGTCTCCTGGTTGAGTTGGCGCGCCCGCCGGATCTCCTCCCGGCGGGCCTGGTGATCCTTGAGCCGGCGCACGTCCTTGGGGCGGATGACCTTGATCCCGCCCAGGGCTTCGAGCGCGCCCCACAGCCCCACCTTCATCACGTAGTTGGCGAAACGCCCGCTGTAGCGGTGGAGCACCACCCCCTCGACCAGGATATCGCGGTACGCGCAGTGCTTGGGCAGGATCAGGGCCGCCCCCTGGCGGGGCAGGTGCTCGGTCCCGCTCACCACCAGGCGGTGGTAGCCCAGGGCCCAGCCGGCCAGGGTGCGGGCCAGGAAGGCGGCCCAATCCCGGCGGCGCAGCGCAAAATGCGGCGGGGATGGAGGCTGGCTCAGGGACTCTGCGGACATGAAAAAGGGGGCCGAAGCCCCCCGGTATGGCAGCGCTGTTGATGCGTCCTATTTGAAAATCTCCTTGACCTTGCCCCAGGTGCTCTGGTCCACCTCGGTGGCGGCCATTCCCCCCAGCAGCAGGGCGGCCCGGTCCAGCACCTGGTTCAGCTCGGCGCCCTCCCCCGAGGCGGCGGCGCGGCCCTTGGCGTCGACCAGCAGCACAAAACCGGCGGCGCTGTCCAGGTGGCCGGACAGTTCGGCGGGCAGGTCCGGATCTTGCCGGGCAGCGGCGGCACACACCAGCTGGAAGGAGAGGCCCTCCTGGAGGCGCAGCTGCTCCATGACCGCCGGATCGCCCCGGTGCTGGACCAGCCCCATCACCAGCAGGGGCCGGCCGTGGTCCTCGTTCCACTGGTCCAGGTGGCGGGCCCCCAGGCGCTGGGCCGCGTCATCGGCGGAAAACACGTAGTAAAGCTGGGCCGACAAGGTCCGCTCGGAGGCCGGCTGGGCCCCGGCCGCGCAGGCCAGGGCGGCTATCAGGCTGAACGCCACCACCGGTTTTTCATGGGGAGCACCTCGCTATTGCAGCGCTATTCGGCGCGAATGGTGAACTCTTTCTCGATCTTGGCCTGAGCCTCCAGCACCCGCCCCATGGACAGGTGCTCGTTGAGCACCTGTTCGACCTGCACCACCCCCACCCGGCGCGGCAGGGAAAACCCGAGCACGGTATTGGTCTGCGGATCGCGCAATTCGCGGCCGTGGTCCCAGACCCCGAACTTGTCGCCGTTCTGCACGCTGTCCGCCAATCCTATATTAATATACACTTGCAATCCGTCAATATCTATTATTTTTGGCGCCGAGACCGAAGGCAGGGAGGGAGGGCGCACCAGATTGGCCAGGTCGGCGCTCAGCTTGCCCAGGCACTGGTCCACGGCCCCGCCCACCAGGGTCTGGTGGAATTCCTCCGTGCCCCAGGGGGTTTCCCCCAGAAAGAAGTACTCGCGGTCCAGGGGCACGCTCACCGCCGGATTGGTGATCCCGTAGCGCTTGCTGTCGTTGACCACCTCCTGGCGCGGCTCGCCAGCCGGCCGGCCATCGACCACCTTGAGGACCCTGAGCTTGAGGATCACCACCCCCTGATAGCTGCGGTACCCGCCGATAGGCACCGTGGCGCGGAAGCGCTTCATGCTCAGATCCTCGATCTCGCCCATCACCACCAGGTCCGCCCCGGCCTGGCGCCCCAGCTCCAGGGCCCGGTCCCAGTCGATCTGCCCCTTGCGCTCCTTGTCCTTCAGCCCGGCCATGAAGACCGAGTCTGGCGGGGTGGGCAGGATATAGGGATTGCGCGCCAGGGAATCGGCCAGGCTGCGCGGCAGTTCGGCACAGATATCCCACGGGCCGCGGTACTTGGACAGATCCCTGAAGGGCAGCAGGAGCACCTTCTGGGCCAGGGCGCTGGCGCTGTCGCGAAGCGCCGGGGCCGGGGCCGCTGCAGGGGCAGCTGGGGCCGCCTGCGTGTCTGCAGGGACGGCCTCGGTCCCCTGCGAATCCGCATACCCCATCACCGGCAGCATCTTGGTGCTGTTCTGCACGCTGGCGCAACCGGCCAACAGGATCAACGCCCCTCCCAACCAGGCCCTCATCTGCCCCCCACCCGGGTGAGCACATAGGGCCCCTTGGGCACCACCGCCAGGGGCGCATCAGCCCCGTGCCTGGCCAGGGCCTGCTGCAGGCCCGCCTCCACCGAGGGCACCAGGTCCATCAGCAGCCGGCCCTGGTGCGCCGGGCCCATGCCCTCGGAGAAGAGCGCCACCCGGGCCTTCTGCAGCACCTTGCACAATTCCTGCAATTGCCACTGGTCGATGGCGAAGAAGCCCGGGTCCTCCAGCTTTTCGAGAAAGGCCTCGGCACTGGGGGTGTTGAGCAGCTCTTCGGTGAACTCCCCACTCCCGATCCCCTCCTGGCAGCGGGCGGCCATCAGGATGGTGCCCCCCTCCTCGACGATGGGCAGCACCGCGGTCAGCCCCTTGACCGCCTGGTACAGGGTCAGGTCCAGGGGGTGGCCGGCGCTGGTGGTCAGCACAATGGGAACAGGTCTTACCACCTGGGCCAGGGCCTGCTGCTCCACAAAGACCACCCCCTCGGCGTGGGCCTTTTCCAGGTCGCCGCAGAAGAGGCCGGTGACCTGGCGCCGGGCGTTCATCGAGACATTGAAGGTGAAGTCCACCCCGGCCTTCTGGGCCACTTCGAGGGCCTGGCGGTGGAAGGGGTTCCCCTCGATGATCCCCTCGGCCGAGCGCGGGTCCCCCATCAGGCGCGGGCCGTGCAGCACCCGCATGGTGTCCACCCCCATCAGCCCGGGGCAGATGGCCTTGCGCCCGCCCGAGTACCCGGCCATCAGGTGGGGTTCGATCAGCGACGTGGCGATTTTCAGATCGGCTTCTATATAGGCCCTGTCGATCCAGATGGGCGCCCCGCAGGAGGTCTCCCCGAGGTGGACCAGGGTCTCCCGGGCCCGGGCCCGATGGTTGAGGATGAGGTACTGGGAGGCGATCTCTGCCCCCACCAGGGCCACCAGTTCCGCCCCTTCGTTGGGCCGGTGCAGGCCAGTGCCCACCAGGATGGTGATGCGCTCCCGGGGAATGCCGGCCTCCTCCAGGGTGCGCAGGATCGGGGGGAGGATCAGGGCATTGGGCACCGGCCGGGTGATGTCGGCGATCACCACGCAGGCGTCGCGGCGGCCCTTGGCCAGCTGGCGCAGGGCCGGGGTGCCGATGGGATGGCGCAGGGCCTCTTCGAGCCGCGCCCCCAGATTCTCCAGGCCGGGGGTATCGGCCATGTTCAGGATCTGGGCGCGGTCGGGCACTTCCACTTCCAGGCCCTGGCGGCCGTAGTCGAGATGCACCTTCATGGTTTTTCCCTGTCCAGCTTCTCTCTCAGGTAGCGGGCAAAGGCCGGGCCGTGCTGGGGATCGCGCAGGGCGAAATCGGCAAAGGCCCGGTAATAGGTCATGGGGGTGCCGATGTCGTAGCGCTGTTCGTCGGGCTGCAGGCGCAAACAGCGCACCCTGGCCCCCTCCGCGATGAGCAGGCGGATGGCGTCGGTGAGCCACAACTCGCCCCCCAGGCCGGGCCGGGTAGCGGCGATGGCGGCGAAGATCTGGGGGGTGAACACGTAGCGGGCCGCCACTGCCAGGCAGCTGGGGGCCTCCTCGGGCCGGGGTTTCTCGACGATACCGGCGATGGCGAAATCCTCACCGGCCTCGCCCTCCGGCTGCACCACCCCGTACTTGCGCACCTCCTCGCGGGGCACCTCCCACACCGCGATGGTGGCCGCTGCCTGGTGGCGCTGGTGGGCTTCGATCATGCGGCCCACCACCCCCGGCTCACAGGGCGAGTACACGATGGTGTCGCCGAAGCCCACTACAAAGGATTCGTCCCCCACGAACTGGGCGGCCAGGCGCACCGCGTCGGCATTGCCCAGGGGCCGGCGCTGGCGGGCGTAGAGGAAATCGATGCCCCGGGCCGCGTAATCCAGTTCGTCGATGGCCTCGTCCTTGCCCGAAAGCCGGGCCTCCAGCTCGGGGTCGTCGTCGAAGTGGTCCTCGATGGAGCGCTTCTTGCGCCCGGTGATGAAGAGGAACTTGTCGATGCCCTGCCCCACCATCTCCTCCACCACGTACTGCACCACCGGCTTGTACCCCACCGGCAGCATCTCCTTGGGCTGGCACTTGGTGGCCGGCAACAGGCGGGTGCCCATGCCGGCCACCGGCAGGACGGCTTTGTGGATGGCCATGTCCATGAAATTATGGTTTTGCCCAAGCGATTACAAGCGCGCCTTGACAACCGCCCGCCCGTCTTCTACCCTTGCACTCCGATGAAAACTCCACCCCGCATCCTGGGCCGCGCCATCGAGGTCCACCATCCCGAGATCCAGCGGGGCCGCATCCGCCACGCGGTTTTCGATTTCGACGGCACCCTCTCCCTGCTGCGGGCCGGCTGGCAGGAGGTGATGATCGCCCATGCCGTCGAGGAACTCTCCCGCACCCCCACTGCCCCGCCGCCGGAGGGCTGGCACTCCTTCTGCTGCGAGTACATCACCCGCCTGACCGGCGAGCAGACCATCTACCAGATGCTCCACCTGGAAGCGGAAGTGCGCCGGCTGGATGGCACCCCCCGGCCGGCCGCCGAATACAAGTGTGAGTACCTGCGCCGATTGGGAGAGCGCATCCGCGACCGGCTCGACGGGCTGCGCCAGCGCCGGGAACCCCCCGCCGCGTACCTGGTGCCAGGCAGCATCGAACTGCTGGAGGACCTGGCCCGCCGGGGCCTCACCTGCTATTTGGCCAGCGGCACCGACCACCCCTTTGTGGTCGAGGAGGCCGGCCTGCTGGAGGTGGCCACCTACTTCGGCGAGCGCATCTACGGGGCGCAGGAGGACTACAAGAGCTTCTCCAAGAAGATCCTCATCGCCCGCATCATCGCCGAGA
>JACPJE010000275.1 GCA_016187725.1 Candidatus Latescibacterota bacterium | reverse complement strand
ATCTTGTAGCGCGCGCGGAAAAGGGCCGCGTCGGTGAGGGTGAAGAGCGAGATCAAGATGGCCGTCACTCCCAGAATGACAAAAACGCCCACCCACAGCTCGCGATCCCGAGCCCGCGAAGGCGGCAGCATGGGAAAGGGCTTTTCCTGGTCCACTATTCCTCCATGATCTTGAGGGCGACGGCAGTGGCGGCCTGGCGGTTGGCAAAGGCCTGCACCACGGGGTCCTGGCTCTGCTTGAATTCCTCAGGCGTCCCCACAAAGCGGAGCTTGCCGTGCTCGAGGAGGGCGATGCGCTGGGAGATCCCCAGGGCCTGTTCTATATCGTGGGTCACCACGATGGAGGTGACCTTCATCTGTTCCTGGATATCGGTGATCAACAGGCTGACCACCGCGCTGTTGACCGGGTCGAGTCCAGTGACCGGCTCGTCGTAGAGCACGATCCGGGGACGGCCGACGATGGCCCGGGCCAGGCCGACGCGTTTGCGCATCCCGCCCGAGAGTTCGGCCGGCAGGACGTTGAGGATATGGGCGGGTTCGAGGTTGACCGCTTCGAGGGCCTCGCACACCCGGCGCAGCACCTCGGGAGAGTGCCGGTGTCGCGCATCCCCATCGGGCAGACCCTGGCAGACGTTTTCGTAGACCGTCATCGAGTCGAAGAGGGCCGCGTACTGAAATACATAGCCCACCTTCCGGCGTATCTTCTCCAGGGTCCGCCGGCCGGAGTTGAACACGGGCTCGCCCTCGATGAAGACCTCGCCCCGGTCGGGCCGGAGCAGGCCGTTGGTGGTCTTGAGCAGCACGCTCTTACCGGTCCCCGAAGGGCCCACGATCGAGAGGCACTCCCCCGGTTCCACCTTGAGGCTCACCCCGGAAAGCACGGGCGTGTCGTAGGCCTTGTGGATATCCCGGTACTCGATCATGCGCGCTTCAGTTCAGGAAAAGAGGCGGGAAGAGGGCGTCCAGGACCAGCACCGAGATGATCATGAGCACCACCGAAGAGGTGGTGGCGCGGCCCACTCCCTCGGCCCCCCCCCGGGTGCGAAAACCCATGTGGCAGGAGATGAGGGGGATGATGAAGCCGAAGGACAGCCCCTTGGCCAGCGAGTAGAGCAGGTCCCAGTTGTGCCAGAAGAGCCGGGCTCCATAGAGAAAGGACTCCGGCCCCAATCCCATGGTGGCCCGCGAGGCTACCAGTCCGGCAAAGAGTCCCACGGTGTTGGCCAGCCCCACCAGCAGGGGGGTCGAGAGGGTGCCGGCGATCAACCGGGGGGCAGCCAGCACCGACACCGGATCGCGGCCCAGGGAATAGAGGGCGTCGATCTGCTCCGAGACCTTCATAGTGCCCAGCTCGGCGGTGATCCGCGCTCCCACCCGGCCGATGAGCACAAAAGCGGTCATCACCGGGCCCAGTTCCAGAACGACGCTCGAGGTCACCACGCTGCCCAGCACGTAGAGGGGCACCGAGCCGGTGAACTGATAGCCCCCCTGCTGGGAGGTGACCAAACCGGAGAGCAAACCGGTCACGCAGACCAGGGGGATGCTCTTCACTCCTATGGAGTAGCCCTGGGCTACCACCTCCCGCAGCGAGACCCGGCCCCGCAGGGTGGCCTCCCCGATCCGCCAGAGAAGCACCGCCATCCCTCCGGTATGCTGCCCCACGGCTTCGGCCGCGCGTCCCAGGGCGCGCAACAGACCGCGCAACCCATTCTTGGCTATCATCGTGACCATACCGGATATAAATATGCCCCGCCGGCCCCCGTTGTCAATCTGGCACACCGCATATTGACAACCCGCCGGCCCCGGCCCATGTTTCAGAAGCTGTCGCGACGCCCAGGATTTCAGGAAGACCCGCATGACCCGCAAGGATATCCGCACCATCTCCATCCACTGCGCCCGCTGCCGGGCCCTGCTCTACCGCTACTACAAGGGCGGCCGGGGCGGCCTGGTCAAGTGCCGGCCAGAGCGCATCGCCGAGGACCTCACCGCCGGCGACCTGAAATGCCCGCAGTGCCACCAGGAATTCGCCCGCCACGCCCTCATCGGAGGCCGGCCCGCCCACAAGATCATCCAGGGCAAGGTCTACACCCGAGGCATGTCCAGAAAGTGAGAAAAGAGCCATGAGCAAGAGCTACGTCTACCTCAGCCTCCCCAGTGCCGCCCAGATCGCCTGCTACGCGCAGGACCCGGATACGGGCAAACTGTCCTGGGGCCGCGACACCTCCCTGCCCAGTGGCGCGGCGCCTCTGGCCGTGGATCGGGCCCAGTGCTGTCTGTACGCGGCCCTGGGCAGCTCCCAGATCGCCAGCTTCGCCATCGATCCGCAGAGCGGCGAACTCAAGCCCCTCAACCTGCTCACCCTCAGCGCGGTGCCCTGCTTTCTCAGCCTGGACCAGTCCGGCCGCTTCCTGCTCTCCGCCTATTACAGCGCCGGCGCGGCGGCCGTTCATCCCCTCAACCCCGACGGCTCAGTCGGCGAGGTGCCGGCCGTGTGGCTGAGCACGGCCCGCTGCGCCCACGCCATCCTCACCGATCCCTCCAACCGCTTCGCCTTTGTGCCACACGTGGCCCAGAACAATGTCATTTTCCAGTTTCTCTTCGACGAAAAGACCGGCCGGCTCGAACCCAACCGGGTGTCCAAGGTCAAGCCCCTGCCGGGGGCGGGACCGCGCCACTACGTCTTCCACCACACCCTGCCGGTAGCTTACTTCGACAACGAACAGGGCTCCAGCGTCACTGCCTACCACCTGGATGGGCAGGGCAGTCTCAGCCCCTTCCAGACCCTCTCCACCCTGCCGGAGGGTTTCTCCCGCGAGAATTCCTGTGCCCACATCGCCATCCACCCCAGCGGCCGCTTCCTGTACGCGGCCAACCGCGGCCACGACAGCCTCGCCTGTTTCGCCCTCGACGCTGCGGGCCGGCTCCAGCCCCTGGGCCAGCAGCCTACCGAGAAGACCCCCACCCACTTCGCCCTGGACGCCGCCGGGCGCTTCCTCTACGCCGCCGGCCAGGGCGGCGACCGGCTGGCCTCGTACCGCGTCGATCCTGCAAGCGGCCGGCTCTCGCCCCTGGAGGCCTATACCGTGGGCGCCAACCCCTACTGGGTGCTGCCGGTCAGCCCAGGAGGGCACTAGACAATCGCGGCGGGGAGATGACCCTGGAGGCTTTTCCCGGGGAGTGGATGGGAGGGGAAGTCCGCGTGGTCGGGGGCCGGGTAGCGGAGCTATGCGAGCGAGGGGGCAGGACGCGCCTTGGGAAAGGCCGGAACGGGTCACTCCCCGACGCCACCGTACCACCATGACCAACCATAAGGAGCGCTAACCGCATGGCCACCTACCTCTACCTGTCCCTCGCCGGCGAAAACAAGATCGCCATCTATACCCTGGACCCCAACACAGGGAAACTCAGCCACCTCGAAGACCTGGCCCTCGCCAGCGGGCCCGGCCCCCTGGCCGCTGACCCCGCAGGCCGCTACCTCTACGCCAGCCTGCGCTCCATCCGCCAACTGGCCAGCTTTGCCATCGACCAGGGCAGCGGCCTGCTGAAACACCTGGGCAGCGTGTCCCTGATCTCCGATCCCTGCTGCCTGAGCGTGGACCGCCGGGGCCGCTTTGTGCTCTCTGCCTATTACCGCGCTGGGGCAGCGGCCGTGTACCGGCTAGACGACCGGGGCGCGGCCCTGGAGCAGCCGGCCATGTGGATCAGTACCGCTCCCTGCGCCCACTCCATCTTCACCGATCCCGCCAACCGCTATGCCTTTTTGCCGCACGTGGCCCAGACCAATGCCATCTGCCAGTTCCGCTTCGACGAAGAGACTGGGTACCTGACCTCCAACCCCCTCTTCAAGGTGGTCCCCCCACCCAACACCGGGCCGCGCCATTATGTCTATCACCCACTGCTGCCGGTGGTCTACTTCGACAACGAACAGGGCTCCAGCGTCACCGCCTACCACCTCGACATCACCCAGGGCACCCTCTCGCCCTTCCAGACCTTCTCCACCCTGCCGGCGGATTTCTCCGGCGAGAACACCTGCGCCCAGATCCGCATCCATCCAGAGGGCAAGTTCCTCTATGCCTCCAACCGCGGCCACGACAGTATCGCCTGTTATGCCATCGATGCCCAAACGGGACAGCTCACCTCCCTGGGCCAGCAGCCCACCGAACAAACTCCCCGGGACTTCAACCTCGACCCCCAGGGCCGCTACCTGTACGCCGCCGGCCAGGCCAGCGGCCAACTGGCCGCCTACCACATCGACCCCGCCAGCGGCCAACTGACCCCCATCGAGACCTACACCGTGGGCAAATCCCCCACCTGGGTCCTGCCTCTGGAGCTGGGATAAGCTGGCGGGCTCGCCGCCACTTGAGGTTATTAGGAATAGAGCGGCAGCAACTTGATGCTGCCTGGTTTTTGTCCTTATAATCCCTTGGAGAAAGCGAGCAGTGCCATGAAAAAGATCAGGACCATGGTCTTCGGCGGCGGCGAGATCCACGACTGGAAGGGCATCCAGCCCGAACTGGTCGAAGCCCTCAGTGCCGCCGAGATCATCGACACCTACATCATCCAGAACGACCTGTCCGCCCTCGAACACCTCGACGGGTACGACGTGCTGGTCTTCCACTACACGGTGGGCACCATCACCGACGCCCAGCGCGACAGCCTCTCCAAATGGCTGGCCTCAGGCAAGGGCTTTGTTGGCATCCACAGCGCCGCCGATTCCTTCCGCGACGACCCCGATTACCGCAACCTGGTGGGCGGCCATTTCATCACCCATCCGCGCTACCGCCAGTACCAGGTGAGCATCAAGGACCCGGACCACCTCATCGTGCAGGGCATCGAGGAGGAGTTCTGGGTCACCGACGAGCAGTACATCCTCTCCTACGACCCGCGGGTGCACGTGCTGGCCAGCGCGCTGTGGAAGGGCGAGACCATGCCGGTGGCCTGGACCAAGAACCATGGCAAGGGGCGCGTCTTCTACCTGGCCCTGGGCCACGACCCCCGGGCCTGCGACAACCTCATCTTCCGCAAAATGCTGCTCCAGGGCGCCATGTGGGCAGCCATCGAGGAGTAATACCTACCCATGCGCTACAAGGTCCTGCTCTCCCCCATCTTCACCAACCCCCAATTCGACACCCCCCAGCGGCAGGTGATGCTCAGGGAGTTCGCGGCCCTGGCTGACCTGGAGTACTACACCGGCGACCTGAGCCCGGAAAAGGCCAAAGGGGTCATCGGGGTGATCGCCGATTCGGCCCTGGTCCACGACGGTTTCTACACCGAGGGCCAGGACCTGCGCATCGTCGCCCGCTGGGGCGTGGGCTACGACAAGGTGAACGTGGCGGGGGCGACCAAGAACGGGGTGCTGATCACCGTGGCCCCCGAGCACATGGAAACCGTGGCCGAGTACGCCATCACCCAGTGGCTGGCCACCCTCAAACGGGTCTACACCCTCAACCGCCTCTCCCACGGCGGCGACTTCTCCATCATCCGCACCTACGAGGCCAAAGGGGCCACCCTTGGCATCTACGGAGTGGGCCGCATCGGCCAGGCCGTGGCCCGGCGCGCCAAACCCCTGCTGGGCGAGGAGGGGCGTCTCTTGGTCTACGATGTGCGGCCCGACATCAAAGAACTGGCCGCCAGCCTCGGCGCCGAAGCCGTGGATCACCCGCGGGTGCTCTTCGAGCAGTGCGACACCGTCACCCTGCACGTCTCGGGCGACCTGACCATCGTCACCTACGACCTGCTCTGCGCCATGCAGCCCCACGCCTCGCTCATCAATCCCTCGCGCGGCAACCTGGTGGACGACCAGGCGGTCAACCGGGCCATCCGCGAGGAGAAGCTCTTCTACTACGTGGTGGACGATCCGGTGAACGGCCCGCGCGCCATCCACAAGGACCATCCCCGCATCATCTGCACCAACCACAACGCCGGCATCACCGTGCAGTCCACCATCCGCCTGGACCGCCGCACCATCGGCCAGGTGGCCGACGCCATCCAGGGCAAAACCCCGGCCCACGTGCTCAACCAGGAGGTGCTGGGCCACCCGCGGGTAAAAGGCTTTTTGAAGGGCTGAGCTTTGCAGAAAAATCAAGGGCCGGGCGCCGAGAGTCTTCTCCGCCTGGCCCTTTTTCTTTTGCTGCTGGGAGGATGCGGCAAGGACGCCGCGGTGGCACCGCTCACCCAGGAAGAGGTCAAGGCCATCGCCACCAGTCTGCTCCCCACCCTGCGCGACGGGTTCGTGGCCACCCAGGCCGGGGGTGGTCAGGTCGAGGGGGTGTGGGGCGCTTTGACGGTGGCGGGGACCACCTGGGACTTTGCCGGGTACTCGGCGGATGGGACACTCTTTGTCGAGGGCCGGCTCCAGACCGAATCCCGCCCGGCCCGGCTGCGGGTCTGGGGGAAACTGGCCCTGAGCGGGGCACAGCAGGGCGCCCTCTTTCTGGACCTCACCCTGAACGTGACCAACGGCACCTTTGGCGGGGTGGCGCGGGTTGGAGACACCGAAGTGCAGGTCTCCGCCCGGCT
>JACPJE010000274.1 GCA_016187725.1 Candidatus Latescibacterota bacterium | reverse complement strand
CATCGCCCTGCTCTGCGCCCTGTGCGGCCTGTCCGCCTGCGGGTACAACCGCTTCCAGGTGCTCGACGAGGAGATCAAGGCCACCTGGGCCGAGGTGCTCAACCAGTACCAGCGCCGCGCGGACCTGGTCCCCAACCTGGTGGGGGTGGTCAAGGGCTATGCCAGCCACGAGCAGGAGGTGCTGGAGGGGGTGGCCCAGGCCCGGTCTCGGGCCGGCTCCATCGCCGCCACCCCGGAACTGCTCAATGACGAGGCGGCCTTCGCCCGCTTCCAACAGGCCCAGCAGGGCCTCGGTTCCGCCCTCTCGCGTCTGCTGGTGGTGGCCGAGAACTATCCCCAGCTCAAGGCCGACGGGCTCTTCCAGGATCTGCAGACCCAGCTGGAGGGCACTGAGAACCGCATCACCACGGCCAGGCGGCGCTACATCGAGGCGGTGAAGGAATACAATATTGCGGTGCGCTCCTTCCCCACCCATGCTGCGGTTGGTGGCGATCAGGTCGGCGACGATGCCGGTGAGGAACATCTGAAAGCCGGCCAAAAGCAGGATGGAGGCCAGGATCAGGGACTGGATGTGGGTGAAGCCCTGGTCGGTCAAGAAGAAATAGTAGAGGAAGCGCAGGCCCAGCAGCAGGCCCCCGGCAAAGGCCAGGGCGCCGAAGAGGGCGAAGATGCGCAGGGCCTGGTACCGGGCATAGGTGCGCAGGCTGATCAGGCCCGACTTGAAGACGAACTCGCCGATGTTGGAGAAGAGGCGGGATTCGCGGGCCTTGGGATTGGTGCGGATGGGCAGGCAGACCACGGATAGGCGGTCCTGGCCGGCCTTGACCACGTGTTCGGCGGTGTGGTCGAAGTTGGTGAAGGTGGACAGGCTCAGTGCCGCCTGCCGGCTGTAAGCGCGGAAACCGCTGGCCACGTCGGGCACCTGCAGGCCGGCCATGCGGCTGATCACCCGGCTGCCTGCCCCTTGCAAAAAGCGCTTGAAGGGCGAGAAGTGGCCGATGGCTCCGGTCTGCCGGTCGCCGATGACCAGGTCGGCCCGGCCTTCGAGGATGGGTTTCACCAGCTGGGGGATGTCGCCGCCGAAATACTGGTTGTCCCCGTCCGTATTGACGATGAGGTCGGCCCCCAGCCTCAGGCAGATGTCGAAGCCGGCCTTGAAGGCGTGGCCCAGGCCGCGGTTGCGGGGAAAGCGCACCACGTGATCCACGCCCAGTTCGCGGGCCACCTGGCTGGTGCGGTCGGTGGAGCCGTCGTCGATGACCAGGATCTCCACCTGGTCGATGCCCTCGATCTGGCGCGGGATGTCCTGCACGGTGGCGGGCAGGGTGTCCTCTTCGTTGAGGCAGGGGATCTGGACGATCAGCTTCATAGTTATCTCGAAAGTCGTCGATGCGTCGGGGGCAACGCCCCATACGTTGGGGCATTGCATGCCGCTCCGGCCTTTCTCAAGGCGCGGGCTCGTCGGGCCGGGTATACCCTTCCGGTGTTTCCCAAGGCGCGTCCTTCACCCTCGCGCGCTTCGCGTCGCTGCCCCCAGCCCAACCCCCGCAACGCCATCTAGATGGCGTTGCGCCTCGCGCGCTTCGCTCCGCTACCCGGCCCCCGGCCACGCGGACTTCCCTGCCCAACCTCTCCCCGGGAAACACCTACAGGGCATCCCCGTCCCTCCTGGGCATCTATGCACCGCTGCTCAAAACGGGATCAGCCCCAGCTCTCCTGTTTGACCTGCTTGCGGTCGAGGCCTGCCTCGTGGAGCAGGGCTACCATGTTTTCGACGAAGCGGGGCGCGGGTTCCTCGCCCTTGTCGCGGGCGGCCTTGCGTTCGTAGGGGGTGATGCCTGGGCCGCAGGTGAAGGCCAGGGCGCGGGCCGGATCGGCGATCACCTCCTGGAGCAGTTCCCTGGTGATCCGGCCCCGGCGGGCGCCGCGCAGGCCGGCCGGCTCCTCGCGGGTCAGGCAGTGGATCACCTCTACCTTGTCCGGGTATTGGCGCTGCAGTTCCTCGAAGTCCTGATAGTAGATGATGTCCTGGCGGGTCTTGCTGCTGTAGAGCAGGGTATGGCGGAAAGGGTCGTTGCGGTGCAGGCTGGATTTGATCAGGCCGAGATTGGGGACGATGCCGCTGCCGGCGCACACGTGCACCAGCTGGTCGATGCGCTCGGCCGCGTCGCGGGGGAGGGTGTAGGCGCCGGTGAAGCCGTTGATGACCAGGCAGGTGCCCACCGGGGTGTGGTTGGCCAGCAGGGGGGAGAGCAGAGGGGGGTAGGGGGTCTCGCCGCTGCTGTAAGTCTCCTCCTTGATGGTGATGAGCACGTGTTCTTCGTGCGGGGCAGATCCCAGGGAGTAAGCGCGCGGCTTCTCCCTGTTGCCCTTCAGGTCCTCCAGGTGGGCGATGAAGTGCTTGAGCACCGGGAACTGGTGGGGGTCGATGGTGCAGAAGTGCCCGGCCTCGTATTCAAAGGGCTCGTCGGCGGCAAAGAACAGCGAGGTGGTGTCCGCGGTCTCGCGCCGCACCCTGGCCACCACCACCTCCAGCTCGCGGACCCGCCGCTGCCGCTCGCGCTTGGGGGGAGCCGCGGAGGGCTCGGGCGCGGTCATTTGCCCTTCTCAGCCAGGTGCGCCTTCATCCTCTCGATGACCTCGTCGTCGGCGGCCGAGGCCAACACCAGCGCGGAGAAATCCTCGGCGGAGATTTCCATCTCCCGCAGAAACTGCTGGTCCGCCGGGCAGGGGTAGATATAATCGCCGATCCGGCCCTCGGCAAGGGCCCGCGCCTTGTCGGCGGCGCGCGCCAGCCAGGGGATATTGCCGATGACCAGGCCCCTGGCCCGGGGTTTGAAATCGAGCGTCTGTTCTTCCTTCATCTGCACACCTCTCTGATCGCGGTTGCCCAGGGGTCGGCGCTCAAGGGCACTCTGAGGCAGTGGACCAGCTGTCCCAGGCGCGGGGACAGGGGAGCCCAGGCCCGCAACAAGGCCGCGTGTTCCGCGGGCGCGTCGAGAACCTGACCCAGCAGGGCCGCGGCATTCAGGCAGAAGACGAGATGGTGGTATTCCAGGGCGCGCGCCCCTTCGCTGTCCGTCTGGCCGGCGTAGCGGGCTACTTGATCTTGGTCGAGCAGAGAGCGGAACCCCGATTTCACGGTATTAGTATACTGCACCAGGCGGCGTTCAGTCCAGTCCCAGCCGAGCTTGGCGAATTCGATGAAGCGCACCTGGCCCCGGCCCGGATCGACGACGATGTTTCGCGGGTTGTAGTCGGTGGTCCCCAGGCTGGGCGGGCGGGATCCGAGGAAGGCGCAGGCCTGCTGCAGGACCTGGCGGGCCGGCGCCAGGACCGCAGGGCTGGCGCCGCACTGCCTGGCCAGCCATTCCAGGCCCTCCAGGGCCCTGGAGGCGGCCTGGGCCCAGGCCTGTTGCAGGCAGGAAGGCTGGGCCTGGGGCATCACCCGGGGGAGCAGGCGGGCCTGGTGATGGCGCAGGACCTGCTCGACGTGGCCCCAGCCCTCGATCACCTGGGGCAGGTACGCGGGGTGGTGGGCCTCTTCGAGAGTGCGGCTGCCGCAGTGCTCGAAAAAGATGAACTGAGCCTGGGGATCGCAGCCCAGCACCTGCGGCACCGGACAGCCGGCTCGGCCGAGCAGTTCGAGCACCTCGGTTTCCACCGCGAGCAGATCATAGGGCTGGCCCTGGGTCAGGAAGCCCCAGAGCTGGTGCTTGGCCACCAGCAGGCGCCCGTCGGCGAGGGTGACCTGCCACACCTCACCGGTCAGGGGCTCGATGCTGGCGACCGCGGCCCTGGGCACGATCCGGGGTACATGTGCCCGCAGGTAGTGGGCTGCCTGGGCCGGGTCAGGCGGTGAAATCGCCAAAGACAATGACCTGGGACAGCAGCTTGCCGGCCTGGTTGTTGCGCTGGGGGTGCTCGTTCATGGCGAAGAAGAGCACCCCTTCGCGGTCGGCGCGGAAGTCGCAGCGGCTGCCCACGGCAAAGGGGCGGCCCTCGCCGACCCGGGCGAGGAGCACGCCCACGTTGGCTCCCGGCAGCAGGTACCCCTCGCCGGCCTGGAGGTTGTACACCCCGTCAGCGCCGCACCAGACGATCTGGTTCTGCATGTCGGGGGACCAGGTCTCTTCGGTGTCGATGACCACCCGCTGGCCTGGCTGCAGGCGGATGAGGGTGTCCTGCCACTGGGAGCTGGGACGCACGGTGCGCAGGATGGTGAGGGCCATGGCATGTGTCCTGGTTGGTGGTCTGATGATGCCCGATATTTAAAGAAGGCCATAACCACCACCAGAGCAACCCCACGAGCACGTGATTCTGGAAGAACTGACCGGCAAACGCATGGCCCTGCTGGGGCTGGGGGTGGAGAACCAGGCCCTTGGCGAGTACCTGTTGTCCAAGGGACTGCGCTTCTCCGTATGTGACCGCCAGGCGGAGGTCGCCATCAGGCCACTGTGGGCCGATCAGGTGGAGGAGTGGCGACTGGGTCCGGATTATCTGGAAAGGCTGGAGGACTTCGACCTGATCTGGCGCACCCCGGGCATTTCCCCATTGCGGCCCGAGCTGCAGCAGGCCCAAAGGGTCGGCGCCCAGATCTCCAGTCAGACCCGGCTTTTCGTCGCCCTCTGCCCCTGCCCCATCCTGGGAGTGACGGCCACCAAGGGCAAGGGCACCACCTCCCCGATCATCGCGCGTATTCTGCGGGAGGCGCGGGGCAAAGGTGTGCGCCTGGGGGGGAACATCGGCCTGCCGCCCATCTCGTTCCTCGAAGAGTTGCAACCGGTGGACCTGGTGGTGCTGGAGTTGTCCAGCTTCCAGTTGCAGGACCTCGACCAGAGTCCGCAGATCGCCGTGGTGGTCAACCTCACCCAGGACCACCTCGACTACCACGCCAGCCGCGAGGAATACCTGGAGGCCAAGCGGAATATCTGCCGGCACCAGCAGGCCGGGGACGTGCTGGTGGTCAACCAGGACTGCGCCCAGGCGCGCGGCTTGGCGGTGGGACACCGGGCTGCGGTCTGGACCTTCAGCACGGCCGGCCCGGTGGAACAGGGCGCCTGGGTCGAGGAGGGGAGTTTGTGGCTGCGCCGGCCCGGTGTGGGGCGCGAGGAACTCTGCCGGGCGGAGGAGATCCCCCTGCGGGGCCGGCACAACTGGGAGAACACGGCAGCGGCGGCCACGGCAGCGGCCGTGGCCGTGGCCAGTGCCGCAGAGATCCGCGCCGGCAGCCTGGGTTTCGAGGGACTGGCGCACCGCCTGGAGCGGGTGGGCGAATACGGAGGGGTGTGTTATTACAACGATTCCCTGGCCACCACGCCGGATGCGGCGGTGGCGGCCCTGCAGGCCTTTGACGAACCCTTGGTGCTCATCGCCGGGGGCTGCTCAAAGGGGGCGGATTTCAGCGTCTTGGGAAAACAACTGACCATCGGCCGGGTCAAGGCCGTGGTGCTGCTGGGCGAGGAAGGAGAGCGCATCGCCCGGGCGGCCTTGCAGGCGGGGTACGGCGGGGAACTGGTGCGCAGCTGCCAGGACATGGAGGAGGCCGTGGCCCAGGCCCGCCAGCGGGCGCAACCCGGAGAGGTGGTCCTGCTCTCGCCGGCCTGCGCCAGTTTCGGGATCTTCGCCAATTACCAGGACCGGGGGGAGCAGTTTAAGCGCGCGGCGCGGGGCGGCTGAGAACGAAGTAGTAGAGGGGCAGCCCGGCCAAGAGAATGCCCAGTCCCGCCAGGGAGCCCAGGGGACTGTAGGCCACGGCGCTGTAGGTCAGCCAGAGGCTGGCAGCGGCGAAGAGCACTGGCAGGGGGGCCCACACCCGGTAGGGCCGCTCCAGGGCGGGGTGTAGTCGGCGCAGCAGGAAGAGGCCTGCGGCGATCAGGGCGAAGAAGAGCCAGGTGACCGCGCTGGTATAGGCCACCAGCTGGTCGAAGGTGCCGGTGCAGACCAGCAGGACCGACCACAGGCCGTTGAGCAGCAGGGCCGGGGCCGGGGTGCGGAACTGGCGGTGGACCCTGGCCAGCAACCCAAAACGCGGGTGGTCGGCGCCAAAGGCGTAGGTCAGCCGGCCACTGGTCAGCACCATGCCGTTGAGGGCGCCCAGGGCAGAGACCATGACCAGCACCGCGATCAGGCCACCCCCAGGCCCGCCCAGGAACTGTTCGACCAGCAGGGCGGCGACCATCTCGGATTGGGGCATTTGGGAGGGCGGGATGCAGGCCAGGTACGCGGCGTTGAGCGCCAGGTAGAGCGCCAGGATGAGGAAGAGGGCCAGGGCGATGGAGCGGGGCAGGTCCCGGGCCGGGTTCTTCATCTCGCCGGCCACGTAGGTGCTCTCGTTCCACCCGCCATAGGTCCACATCACAAAGATGAGGGCCGTGCCCAGGGCCAGGGGCAAGGGGAGTTCGGTGGGGGGCGGGGGGCTGACCTCCAGATTGACCGCCCGGGCCACGGCCAGGCCCACCAGGGCCAGCAGCAGGAGTCCCAGGATCTTGGCGGCGGCCAGGAGGTTCTGGGCGGCCCGTCCAAAGCGCAGACCCCACAGGTTCAGGCCGGTGAGCAGGGCGATGGTGCCCACGGCCAGGGCCCGGATGCCCCAGGGGGAGAGGGAGACGAAGTAAGCGGCGTATTCGGCGAAGATGAAGGCGATGCCGGCGATGTTGCCGGGGCGGATCACCAAGAGCTGGGTCCAGCCGAAGAGAAAGCCCGGGCAGGGCCCGTAGGATTCGCGCAGGTACACATAGTCGCCGCCGGTCCGGGGAAAGGCGGCGGACAGTTCGGCGTAGCACAGCCCACCGCACAGGGCCAGCAGCCCGCCGGCCACCCATACCGCCAGTACCAGCAGGGGGGAGGAGAGGTATTCGGCGATGGAGGCCGGCACGCGGAAGATGCCCACCCCGATCACCACCCCGACGATGATCGCCACGCTGTCCAGGAGCCCCAGTTGCCTGGACAACTCCTGGCCCGGCCCGGCGCTCCCGTTCAAATGTTATAGTGCAGGCCGCATTCCTTTTTGTCGTCGGCCTGTTCAGGGGTGTTGTTGAACCAGCGCCAGCGCCCGGCCCGTTTGGGCTCGCCGGGCAGCACCGGGGTGGAGCAGATGATGCAGCCGATGCTGGCGTAGCCCTGGTCGTAGAGCGGGTGGCGGGGCACCTCGTGGGTCTCCATGTAGGCCAGCAGCTGTTTTTCGCTCCAGTCGGCCATGGGGAAGAGCTTGAGGATCTTGCGCTGGGTGCCGTATTCGAGGACCAGGCTGCCCTTGGGGGTGTTTTGCTGGCGGTGCTCCGACTGGTCGCGCCGGTTGCCGGCGATCCAGCAGTCCACGGTCCGCAGCAGATGGTCGTGGGGCCGCACCTTGCGTATCTGGCAGCAGTGCTCCTGCTTGAATTTGGAGTCGAAGAAGAGGTACTCGCCGTGGCGGTTGACCATGGCCTGCACCTGGGCCGGATCGGGCCGGTAGATCTCGATGGGGCGCTGGTAGCGGGCCTCGATGTCCCGGATGAAGGCGTAGGTCTCCGGATGCAGGCGCAGGGTGTCCACCGTGGCCAGGCGCAGCCGCAGTCCGGCCCGGGCGGCCATGTGGATCATGACCAGGCCGCTGTACTGGAAGCTAGTGCTGATCACCGCCCTGCCGGGAAAATGCTCGTCGGCCCAGCGGAGCAGGGCTTCGGGCGACATGCTCTCCAGGTCGGTCTGCTCCAGGCGCTGGGTCAGCAGGCGGTTGTGCTGTTCCAACTGCAGGTCGGCAGGCGGAACTGAAGCGGATTCTGGCTGGGGAATGGCGGTCATAGGCACAGAGGGGAGAGAGGTGGACAAAGCGTCTATTAATATAAGGGCCCGCCGGGATTTGAAAAGGTGCCTCCCGGCAGGGGTAAGGAGGGGGGATGAGCGATAAGTCTGATGAGCAAAGGCCCCTGGCCGGCCAGTACTGGCTCCTGTGGGACGGGGATTGCGGTTTTTGCCGCCGGGCAGTGGCCTGGGCCCTGGCCCGCGACCGGGAGGGTCGCCTGGCGGCGCTGCCCTATCAGCAGGCGCCCTGGCCGCCCATGGACGAGGATCTGGCCCTTGCCTGTGGCGGGGCCGTGCACCTGCGCCACCCGGACGGCCGGCTGGAGCGGGCAGGGCGGGCCTGCCTGACCGTGCTGGAATTGGTCGGTTTTCCCAAGATAGCGCGCTGGCTGCGCCGGTGGCCCCTGGTCTGGGGGGTGGAAGCGGGCTACTGGCTGGTGGCCCGCAACCGGATGTTGTTTTCGAGATTGATGTTCCGCGGAAAATGAACTTGATAGGGCGCCATAGTTTGCCCTCAGGTGCTCCTCTGACAGGCGCGACATGCCTTTTGGCATGTCGCGGGCT
>JACPJE010000224.1 GCA_016187725.1 Candidatus Latescibacterota bacterium | reverse complement strand
CGCTACGCGGGGAGGGCCTCTGAGGAGCCGTCCTTTCGCTCTGTCATGGCAACTTTCAGAGCGAAATCACTGGCAACTTTCCTCCGAAACCACTGGCAACTTTCGACCGAAATGAGTGGCAACTTTGCTCCGAAATCCGCAACCACGACCCGCCGGTTGAGTGCCGTAGCGATATGGCACAACAGGCGCAGCGAGCATCTGTGGTCGTCGGCTTCCTCCAGCCGGCAGATCACCGAAGCCGTGGTGTGAGCCCGCTTCGCCAGCTCGGCCTGAGTCAGGCCGGCCTTGGTCCGCAATTGGTAGAGCTGCCGCGCCAGGTCCGCGAAGAAGCGTTCTTCCTCCAGGGATTCGAGCCGGTCCGGGCTGTTGCCGATCAGTGCTCGATGCAGATGCCGTAAGGCAGCGGAGCGGGGCTGTTTGGGCTGGGGCATGGCCTTACTTCTCAGGTCTGGGGCCCGGGGGAGGCGCTCGGGGCTATTTTTTTGTCTACCCGCCTTCTCTGGTGTTGAACTTCATAAAATAGATTATAGAGTTTAAATAGAAGATAGCCAAAAATCTCGGGAAAAGCCACTCGTTTGGGCCTCGACAACTATCTTCTGACTCTGGGCGTCACGATGGATACATTTTGTACCAATGCGAAGAGTCGTCACTCAGAAGCGATTGCGCGAATACGCGGAACAGTATCCCACTGCCAGGGCCTCCTTGTTGCACTGGGAAAGGATGGTCCTGGCCGCTTCGTGGGGCACTCCTGCGGATCTGAAGCAGACCTTCAACGACGTGGATGCGGTGAAGGTGGCCAGCGGCAATACGATTTATGTGTTCAACATCGAGCGGAACGCCCACCGCCTGGTGGCCGCCATCCACTTCAATACCGGGATGGTTTTCGCGCTACGGCCCATAACCCATAAAGAATACGACCAAGGGTATTGGAAGGCTGAACTATGAGATCCGTCAAGACCACCCGCCGTCCGTCTTTGCCCGCGACCTTTGCGGTACTCAATGCCCTGCATCCGCTGCGCCCGATCCGCGATGCCGTGGACTATGACAATGCTGTTGAGGTCCTGGATCGCCTGGCGGTGCTCGACCGGCGCACCGCCTACCAGGAGGCGATCCGCAGGGATTTTCGCGATCCCAGGGTGTACGCCAATCTGGGAGCTGCCCTGCGTGGCTTGGGGCGACTACCAGAGGCCGAACAGGCCTACCATCAGGCGATTGAGCTGCACTCGGACAACATCGAGACCTACCTGGGATTGAGCCAGCTCTATCAGGAAAACGGTCAACTGGATGAAGTACTGCGGGTCTACAGCCAGATCCTGGGGATGGACCTGCCCGGCGGCACCAGCGAGCTCTACACCAAGATAGGCACCGCCCTGTTCTACCTGGGAAAACTCGACGAATCGACCACCGCCTACCGCAAAGCCCTGGCCAAGGATGCCAATAAACTGGACCCCGAGGCCGATGGCGAGACAACATAGGCGGCCGACGGCAAAGGCCCTCCATGTCAAACCAGAGGATGCCGTATACCCCGCGCCCTGAATGTCCATGCATTTCCCTCATAGTTCCTGCAGCCGGTTTAGCAATTCTCTCAAGACCAGGAAAGAAGATTCGGCGCAATCTCGGGGCACATTTTCAGCATCGTCGTCGGGGGTGTGATTGGCGGCAAGGGTAGAGTAGCCGCGGCTGTTGAAGTTGACTCCTCGTGCATTGGGCATGGAGCGAAAACACGAGGCGTCGTTCATCCACCAGTCTGCATCAGGACTGTAGATCGGCTCGGTTTTCATGTCTAGGTCCACATGGATCTTTTTGACCAGCCCCATCAACTCTTCATCTCTTGTCGATGCCCACAGATTAGGGCCGTAGGTCAGAGAATCACAGTTGATGATAAATTTGAGATCCTTGGCGGTTCCCTCGATTTCTTTCCTCTTCGCATAGTGCTTGGCGCCCATATAGCCGTATTCCTCACTGCCGGTCACGAGAATCGTGAGGGTGCGATCTAGTCTGGTCCCCGAAAATGCCTGGGCCAGCATAAGCGCGATGATCGCGGTAGCAGTATTGTCGTTCGCACCTTGGGTCATGATGACCGAATCCGCATGCGCTATCAACACGATTTCGTCGCAACTTTTTCCGGGAAGTGTTCCCACGATGTTATAGGTGGGAATTTCTGGCGCATAGACGACCCGCACTCTGGCCTGGACTTGCGCTTGATCTTTTATCAGCAATTCGACGAAAGGGACATCCTGTATACCTATAACGAACCGCGGCAGCGACAATACGTCTTTCCCTATGAGATATTCGGGCTGAACCCCTACGTCCTTGCTTACATTTATGTAGGCGGCGATTTTACCTGTGGATAGGTCCCTTATCCCATAGGGAATTCCATCCCTGTCTAGCCGTTCTATGATGCCGTTAAATCCGGCGTCCGAGGTGCCGGCGCAATTTTCGGCAACCCCTATAGCCAACCGCTTCCCCCGGTGGATGATCTCAGGGAAACCGACTAGCTCCCATTTGTCTAAATACCGGTCTAAGAATGATACGGGAAAAGCTGACTCCAGTTCCCTAAGGACTATCCACGCAGCCCGCTCGAACTCTCTAGTACCCGAAGGATGAGGACCTAAGTCCGAGCACAATACCTGCAGCATCTTCTCAAAATATGTTGCCCTTTTCTCAGGTGATTCAACCAGATGGCGCGTATCCTGAATCACACCTGTCTTCGCGGGTTTCTCAACTGCTCCCATCGCCAGTTGCGCACTTCCCATTTCCTCTTCCCAAAATCCAGAAATCTTCCCTCTCGCTTCGATCATCCGCTCCAGGGCTAGCAGATTGCACATCATGTGCCGCGGGTGATGGTAGTTCTCCTTGCGCTCCACATGTGGTCGAAATTTCACTTTGCGGTCTCCACTTTCTATATAAAGAGGAAACCCGTACTGCTTCAGTGAAAACCTGTCCTCCACATACTCGAAGACCCGGCCAAACCAATGCGCTGGCCATTCCAGATCTGTGTGCTCCATGAGGATCATGGTCCCGACCAGCACCTCCTCCTGGGCCCACAACACCTTGTCGACGGTATAGCCTCCGTGAATCTGTGCGGCCCGGAAGACCCCCCCGCACACGTCGTCCCAGGCCACCTCGATATGCCGCCTGAACCGCTCCGCCATCAAGTCGAAGAGCCTCCTGTCCTTGCGGCGCATGGCCTCTGGCAGCATCATCCACAGGGTCTCTATGGCGTGGCCCAGGTAGATGAAGTCCTCATTCGCATCGTCTGGGCGCCTGTAGTCGTGGCCCAGCGCTTCGTTCAGGAGCTGGTATTCCGGGTTCCAGAAGCGGTTCTCGATGGCGTCCACCACCTGATCGGCCAACGCTTCGAGTTTGGGGTCAGAAATCCTTTCCAGTATCTGGGTCAGGATGAGAATCGCCACCATGTGGCTCCCCAAGGTCCGCATCCCCGGATAAGAGACCGGTATGTAACTCTCGTCACTGGGACAAGTGGGGTCATCCCACGCCTTCATCGCACGCCATAAACTGTCGATGGCCAGGTCCATGGACTCCTGATCCCCGGTGGCCTTGGCGTACTCCTGCAGCCCTTCGGCCACGAACATGCCGGCGTACCCCCTCCTGGTGGCTGGTGAGACCGCATTGCCCTGCCGGTCCAGCCCCATCACCCAGTCGCCGTTCTCATCGCGGCCGTGGTGGATGAGAAAATCCCGGGTTTTTTTCGCCACTTCCAGGTACTGCCCCCCACCGAAGTGATTGTAGAGATAGGAGTAGACCCACAAACCGCGTCCCTGGTACCACATGTGCTTGTCCGTGTTTATCAGCGTGCCATCGTGGTCTAGGCTGCACATGAAACCACCCAACTCATGGTCGATCCCGTGCTGGTCCCAAAAGGGGAGGTACTCTTCAAAGAGGTAGTGGCGGTAGTGGTTTCTGAATGCCTCTAGATCTCTGCTGGCGATGTGCGCCCTGATCCTGCCCCCCGCGGTGTCCTTCTCCACAGCGTCTATCCTTCCTCTAGGTCAATCCTCACTGCCGAACAACACCTGCTCCCCAGCTGCATTACTGAGGAACAGTACGATTTGCCCCACCTCTTTTGGAAGGGCGATCTCCTCTGAGACCTGCATCACTTTCCGTTATGGATGTGGCCGAAGACACCCTGGGCGCCCAGGTAGCCCGGGAGGTCCGACCTTTGGAGGTTTCTGCCTGAGCAACTGCGATGAGGCTTAGACGGAACCAGCAATCGGCAACTCAAAAAGTATTACCGTAGTGGGGTTAAAGGGGTTGGGGTAGTTAGGATGAAGAACGAGGCCCGCTGATGGCGCTGGGGACCAGCCACCGACCACCGTCGGAGCAGGCAACTGTCCCCGGTAGGCACCGTCCTCCCTGGTATGGTCGCTTGCCACTACCAACCCTTCGGCCTGCTCGATGAACTGAATCAGAGCGCCCCCCATCGGTCCGCCGCCGTAGGCCCAGACATAACCGTGCACTTCTATCTGCCCTTGGCTCTGGGAACTGCCCCCCAGCAGCAACCCGGCCAAGAACAGCGAAAGGATCCAGGTATGCAGGCCTGAACGCACCTACCTCTTCCCCAAGTAGGCCAGCATCATCGGACGGCCCCAGGCCTCGCCGCCGATCACCTCAAACTCTGTCCAGGACCCTCCCCCATCCTGGCTGAAGGTGATCGCGGGGTGCTCGGCCCTCCCTTCTCGCCATTCGTCCCCATCGTGCCAGACCCCCATCAGGATGATCTCGCCATTGTCCATCTGGGCCACCCCGAAGGGGCAGACCGACCGGCCAGTGCGAGGGTGGAGGAGCTGGTATTCAGCCGGATGCACGACCCATCTCCCCCGGCCATCCCCCTGCTTGAGCGGATGCGGTTTCCAGCCGAGATCTTCGCGATTCTTCCCCGACATGTTCACCTTCTCCGTTGGAATTCCCCTTGGATTAGGAAGCTGTTTCATCCCTGCAGAGGCGCATCACGCCAATGCTCCGACAAGTGCTTTCTCATCGTAACAGACCGCACGGCAACAAACCTCGATTGCCTCGTAGGGCGCGTGAGGCGCCTCCTTGCTCCCGGCAGCATAAAAGAGGGTGATGAGACGGCCGTCCGCCAGGCGGGTGGTCGAGGGATAGCCGATGTCTCTGCCGAAGAGCTGGTCCTCAAAGACGAGACGCCGAGGCTCCCAGGTATATCCGCCGTTCTTGCTGACCATCCCCTGCACACCGAAGGGCAGATGCCGGTGGCCGAAGGTGAGGAGGACCCAGCCATTGCTCAGCAGCGTGAGATCAGGGGGGTGCTCCATGGCCTCTGTCACCCGGCCGGTGAGCCGCCACGTCCGACCCGCGTCGGGGGAGTGGAGGGCATAGATGGCCTGTTCGTCCGGCTTCTCGGAGCGGGCGGCGAGGAGCCATTCTCCCGACAGGAGTGGGAGGACATCGGCTTCGTCCAGGCCGAGGGCCACGAGACTCGGATCGCCCCAGGTGCGCCCGTTGTCAGTGGAGCGCAGGAGGTAGGTCGGACAGGTCGCTGGCCCGAGCCGCACGGCCTTCCCGGGATCCCCGATGGTCGGACCGCTGTAGATCGGCATGAGCAGGGTGCCTTCGATATCCCTGATCTTGCCGAAGGGGGATGCGCCATTGAGGGGGACATAATTGAGGAATTCATCGCCCGTCCATGTCCGGCCGCCGTCATGGGAACGGATGAGGCGGGTATCGACCTTATGGATCGATGCATCCCATTTCCCCTCTGCCGTATAACACCCCTGCCAGTGGTAGGCCACGACGATCGTCCCGTCGGCGGCTGCGCCGAGGGCCGGGTTCCGGTCATCGCGTTCGCTGTCGACCACAATGAGGGGAGGGCTCCAGGTGTGGCCCCTGTCGGTGGAGCGGACGACGTCGAGGCGGCCGCGAGTTCCCAGGTGGCCTGCTCCGCCGCGAAAAACAGCCAGGAGTTCGCGCTCGCCCAGCGCGGCGACCACCGGGAAATAGCCCTCTCCTTGGGCGACCGTCAGCATTTCAGTGCCGGGCAACCTTCGCATATCAATTGCGTTCATGCGAGTCATCCCTTCAGAAATAAAACTCATACGTAGGTTATGCAGACGTCCGCATTCTCCACCCGCACCGGGCTCGCCATCTCTGTTTCGCGCTCGACCAGGGTGAAGACCACCGCGTTGCGCCCGAGGTGCAGCAGGCCAGGGTCCAGGGGAATATGCGCCTCGTACGTCCCGCCGCACGACAGGTACGGGCTCCCGTGGCTGGGGGCCACAGGAAAGGGCTCCCATTCGACCTGCCGGAGCGTCTGGCCATTGAGCCAAATCTCGTACTGGTCGCGCATCGTATGCCCGGAGATCCGCAGCCGCAAGGTCACGGCTCCCAGCCTGCCGGCCCGCTCCGCAGCAGCGACCTCATCCCAGACCTCCAGGGGGATCTCTGGCCCTCCTCCCGCAGCCGTGACATATAGGCCCACCGGCAGAATGCCGTGCATATTGTTGTGGGGGTAGTAGCCCATCGGGTCCGGGCGCACGACCCATGAGGGACACCACCCGATTTATGCTTCGGCGAGAATCCGATCGACGATCTGTTGCCGATATTCCGGCGAGAGCATTCTGAAGAACGCGCTGTAGCCCGTGACCCGCACCACCAGGTCTGGGTACTTTTCGGGGTCGGCATGGGCTTCGAGGATGCGTTCTTTTGAAACCACGTTGATGTTGACAAGCGTTCCGCCCTGGGCATTGTGGGTTTTGATCAAACTTTCGACGAGTTCTATCCCGCCGCGCTCTTTCGCCAGGTGACGGTCAAGGTCTAGCTGTAACGGCGCCGAGTTGCCCCACCCAGGCTGGACTGCGGCCACCGCATTGGCCTTGGCGGTGGGCGCGGTGCCTCCTCCGGGCAGAAAACCTGGATCGGGGTTTGGGCCGTGTGAAATGGGCGCGCGAGCGTGCCGTCCGTTGGGGGTTGCGCCCAAATTCATACCGAGCTGTCCCACAATGCCGTGCGAGAATAGGCCGGGGATGACATTGAACCCATTGGATGTAGGTTTCCCTCTGACCAGGTGGGCATAGAGATCAGAGACTCGCTTCGCCCACCAGCCGGCCCGCGATCCCCCGGTGCCAAAACGCGGGATGTTCTTCAACATCAGCCGTATGTGCTCAGCCCCGACGTAATCGTCGGCCAGATGCCGGGCCAGTTCTTCCCACGTCAAACGCTTCTCATGGATGACCCGTTGCTCGATCGCAGCGAAGGAATCGGCAACCGTCGCCAGGCCGACGCCATCGCAGGTCAGGTTATAGATGTCCACGCCGCCGGCCGACACGTCCAGCCCTCGCTCGATGGTGCCGTGGCAGAAGAGGTTGAGCACGATCTCCGGACTGTTATCCGCCTGGTGCGCCATGTGCCAGTCAAAGCCCTGCTTGATGGTCTCGACGCTCCCGCTCAGGTGATAGACGTAGCGGTCCCACAGGGCCTCCATCGCCTTGGGGGTTTCCAGATCAGAGACAACCTCGTCGAAGGCGTGCAGGAAGGGCGCGACGAGGCAGAGCCTCGTCACATCCTGCAGGCAGTACTCGATGCCGGGCAGCGCAGTCCAGTTGCAGCCCACTTTGGCCCGCATACGGGCCAACTGGATAGGCACGCCGTTCCGGGCATATCCCTCATCCAGTCCTTTTGAGCAGGAGTACGACACCCCGGTCCCGTCCTCGAGCAGGTACTGCACTGCCCGGTGAAGGAGTTCGGGATTGAGGCCCTCGTGGACACGGACGGCGATGTCTGCCGGGATCTTCAACTGATGCACGGCCTCGAGGATGAGGAATGACATCGGGCTGGTCATGTCGTGCCCATCCGGGGCAGGCCCGCCGATCTGCGAATAGTGGGTCTCGTTGAAGAGCAGACTGGCGATGCACCAGACGGCCTCTTCGTCATCCGCGATTCCCGCTGCCCTGTCAGCTTCGCAGTACGGCCGCAGCAGTTCGTCGAGCTGTCCCAGCGCTCCGGCCAACCCCCACATGCTGTCGACGGACTGGAACCAGGCCAGGAACTGGCAGGCTTCGCGCAGGGTCCGCGGCGCCCCCTCGACCAACCACTCGTTCGTAGCAGCGATGGCGAGCAGGTTACCCCTGATCACTCCATTCTCCTCAGCAGCAGCCATTTCCCTCGCTTTGACTGCATGCCTGCTGATCCAGCTCTGCACCCCGAGCACCAGTGCTTCCTCGCCGTCATAGAACGATGTGTCGGCGGGCCGGTTCCGTCCGCGATAGTGGCGGATCTTCTCCAACAGCCCTCCCCAGCCCAGGTCCAGACCGATCCTCAGATCCGGCCCGAAGTGGTGCATACTCCCGATCCCCGTGTAGATCAGGTTGTACTGCCGGTGGAGAGGATAGAGGTGCGTCGGGGCATCTTCCGGTTTCCAGCCACCGACCCCTGGAGGACCGCTCACCCAGGCCCCCGCCAGGGCACTCAGCGGATGGATATACACCGGATGCACTTCCAACCACGCGCGGAAGTTTTCACCGATGCACCTGGCACCATAGCAGCCTCCAGACGGATGGTTCGCTCTAGCCTTGAAAGGGACCGGCTCAGGCCAGGGGAGGTTGCCTTTATCGTCCATGTCAAAGTAACCCTGGTTCTTTAACTTGAGCTCGGTGTGATCGGTCTTTGTCTGCCGGAGTGCCGCTATCCGCTGCTGATAGGTAGGCTCTTGTTCGTGCAGTGCAGCCATTCTCAACCTCCTTCCCACAAAGAGCCCTTTTCTTTTGGCGCGAGGAGAGATGGGCTGGCTCCAGACTAGGTCCGCGGCAGCCGCGCTGACATCTGGAGCATTTCCGGAAACGGCGCATGGGGTTCCAGTTGGTACCAGTACGCCACGCTGGACCAGTCATCGGCGCGGTCATTCCCATGCCCGTGTTCACAGCTCACCAGAATCCGCCGCTGAAACGGAATGGGGTCCTGGATGTGAAACCGGTACACCGACCATTGATTGCTCTTGCCGGCAAGGGTTTCCCACTGCCTTTGGTGAACGGCCCCCGGCAGCGACACGCCGTGGTACAGGCCGTAAGCAGTATCCCGCACCGGAAACTCATAAGAGAAGTTCATGAAATCCTCAGTGCCGGTCCCGTGAATGCCGGGGGGCCACTTGGGCGACCCATCCTCCCCGATTTCCTCATCGGCGAATACCATGTCGTCCCCTTCCCCCCACCATCCGGGCGACAGCCCCTGCACGCTCAACACACAACCCACATACTGGCCTCGACCAGTGGCTTCGAGGACCACGTAATTCTCAGCCCCGGTGAGATTCTCAATTCCCGAGCCGTCGGCAGGCGGGGCCACGGGTTGGGTCGGATTTTCCCGGCGCCACTGGGCATGGAAGCGCCCCACTTCATCGGGGATCCTCTGGTGTTCTTCGTAGTCCACATAGAAATAATGCTGGTAGGGAACGCTGCACTCATTGACCAACTCCAGCCTGGCGCCGCTGGCATAGGGCATTGGAAACCAGCAGTTGCGCGTGGGGCGGGCCGGGCTGTCGGCCACATACATCGAAAGCGGCAGAGAGTAAAAGCTGCCGGCTGCGCCGTGGCCGACGCCAAAGAAGTCCCCCAGAGGAACCTCGACGCTGGGATGCGGCTCGTTGTCCCAGTAGATCCTGAGCACCACCTTTCGGTGATAGTACGCCTCGTCAGCACCCCCGCCGAACCAGAGGTGCCGGATCACCCCGGCCTCTGGAAGCTGGGCAAAGCACTCGGTTTCGCCCGGCTGGATGATGAGGCGATCGGCATTTCCCCCGGAGCGATCGTAGCTCGACGCCCGGCGGACCCGGCAATGGCGCAGCCAGGGCAGACTGCCCAGGGCGCCATATCCAAATGAAAGATCCATGGCTCACTCCCTCTCGCCTCAGGCCGGTCGCCAGCGGATCAAGCTGGCGCCCCTGGTCAGGTAATTCCCGTAACAGGTCAGGATGGACCCATCGTCGAGCAAGGTCGAGTAGAGGTGCCCGCACTCGCCGTTGTACCACTTGGCGCCCTCGCGGAACTCGAAGTCGTCCAGGACACAGGTGTGGGCCACGTCCCAACTCAGCCCGTGGTCGCGGCTGAGGATCGCCTCGCACCCGCGGCGATAGCTGGCCAGCCGGCCCTCCTGGACGTCGTCGCGCACGATGAGGGTCATGGCGATATCTCCACTGGGCAGGAGGAGGAGGTGCGGATGGTGCCGGCCCGCGTCGTAGAGGACCTGGACCGGAGACCAGGTCTGCCCATCGTCCTGAGAGATCGACCTCCCCAGGCCCTCCAGGCTGTCGTCGTGTGGCGCGTCGAAGTACCGGGGCGGCAGGTCCGTGCGCAGCGCCGCCACCAGCCAGCCATTGGAGGCGCGGACGAGCGACCCCTCACTGACACTGCGGGTGTAGGTCCTCCCCTCGTACTCGACCTGCCAGCGCCAGGCCAACGGCATGGTCTCATCTGCCCACGTCCGACCCCCGTCCCTCGACCAGCGCAGAAACTCACAGGTCGGCTCCCGGGGGGTCCATCCCTTCCCGCCAAAGTTGCATCCCAGCTCGGCGAGCCGCACGGCCCTCCCCCGGGCATCCCGATCGACCAGGGGGTTCCCCTCAGAGGCCCAGAAGCTCCCGTTGGCGGCCGGGGGCACCGGCACCCGCTCCGGCCACGTCCGGCCATAGTCGCTGCTGAAGTAGCGCATATGGCTGGCCTGGAAGGTCAGCTCCCCCTTCCCCAGGTAGGCCAGCATCATCGGACGGCCCCAGGCCTCGCCGCCGATCGTCTCAAACTCTATCCAGGACTGCCCCCCATCCTGGCTGAAGGCGGTCACCGGATGTTCGGCCCTCCCTTCTCGCCATTCGCCCCCATCGTGCCAGGCCCCTATCAGGATGATCTCGCCGTTGTCCATCTGGGCCACCCCGAAGGGGCAGATCGACCGGCCAGTGCGGGGGTGGAGGAGCTGGTATTCAGCCGGATGCACGACCCATCCCCCCCGGCCATCACCCTGCTTGAGCGGATGCGGTTTCCAGCCGAGATCTTCGCGATTCTTCCCCGACATGCTCGTCTCCTTCGTCTTAAGTTTCTGTACTCTCCCTCACCTGGAAGGCGTAGAGTTCCGCGTTCCTGAGGTAGAACTTGAGCCGGATCTCCTGCCCGCGGAGCTGGCCGAGTGCGCGGCCCTCCTTCCAGCCCATCCTCTGCCGGATGGCATCGCCGCTGAACGGCAGACACGAGCCCCGGTCGTACCCGGGGATGACTTCTCCCTCCGGTCCCAATACCTCGGCGATGATCCATCCATTGGCGCAGGAGACATTCATCTCCAGGTCATCCCCCTCGCACCAGAAGGGCCGGGTGAGGAGCGCGCCCTCTTTCCCGGTCTCTGTCCTGCGGCCGATGAGCCGGTCCAGTTTGGACACTGCCAGGCCGATGGCGCTCTCGTTCTCCCATCCCTTGTGGGTTCCGCGCCAGCCACTGTAATAGAACCACAATTCATCCTCCACCCTCACTGGCGGGGCGGCGAAGACCATCCCCGAGTCGAAGTCCCTGCCGATTTCTCCTCTCCCACCCAGCCCCAGGAAGAGGTCCCGGATCGGCAGCCGCTCCCACTTCCGGCCGTCCCGGCTGAAGGCGAGCTGGACGGTGATGTTCTCGTTTTTGTCCGAGTCGTACATCTGCAACAGCCCGAAGTACACCTCCTCGTGCACAAAGACGGGCATCCCATAGACCTCGATGGTGTCGATCTCGTCGGGGACCAGCACGGTCTCCGGGAAACTCCAGTGGATGAAGTCCTGGCTCTCTGCCCTGGCGATCCGCCTCTTCCAGTACCCGGCATAGACCCGGGGCCTCAGGTACCACACGTACTTGCCCAGCCTCTCGTCCCAGAAAACCGTGTTCATGGTGTCGCTCTCGCCCCCCATCACCGGATTGCCGCTGTAAGGTGTCCAGTGCATCCCATCGGGAGAATAGGCGATGCACACCCCCGATTCCCCTCCGGTCCATTTGTACTCCTCGACCTGCTTCTTTCCGAGGATATCGGTGTAGAGCATCTTGTACCGCTTTGCCGGATCGGGTTCCGCTAGCTCTTTGAGCACCGTGCCGCAGGTGGCCCACCAGTGGCCCTGCAGGAGGATGTTGTTCTGGCGGGAGCCTTCGAACTCGACAAGGCCCAGTTCTGGCTTCTCCCACCGGAGGCCGTCCGGCGAGGTGGCATAGCAGGTCCAGTAGGTGTACTCCTTGTCGTACAAACTCTTCCAGTAGATCATGCGGCAGAGGATGTACCACATCTTGAACAAGCCTTCTGCCTCATCGTAGAGCACCGCAGAGGTGATGATCGGGCCGCCGCCTCGAAGCTCCGGGATGTTGAACTCCTCCCAGGGGCGGTCGCAGAGGATCAAGGGGTTGGCCGGGTGCTTGGCTGGCTGGATCACGGCCCGGCGCAGATTCCAGGTGTCCTCGACGATGAAATCGTCGAGCAGCAATTGCCTTTGGGTGCCGATGTCCACGGGCGTTCTCTAGCCCACCTGCAGCCTCGGCAGGCGGCCGTGGTCCAGGGGCGAGTGCGCCTCAGGGTGGATGTAGTGGCAGATGAAAGAGCGCCGCCACTGGTCCGTGCGGTTGGGCAGGGAGTGGTGGAGGACCAGGGTGTGGAAGAGGGCCACGTCGCCGGCCTTGCAGGGCAGTGCGACCTCGGTGGACAGATCGAGGCCCTCGGGAGAGAGGTTGTGCTCCTGGCCGGGGAGGGGGGTGTGGTCGAGCAGGCCCCACTTGTGCGAGCCGGGGATGAAGCGCATGCAGCCGTTTTCCAGAGTTGCCTCGTCGATGGCCACCCAGGCAGTGACCGTCAGGTCCGGCGGCTCGATCTTGTGATAGGCATTGTCCTGGTGGGGCGGCTTGGCCGAACCCACCCTGGGAGGCTTGAGCTGGCTCTGGTCGTGCATGATCTGGACGGGCCTGCCGATGATCGAAGCCACGGCTTCGACCAGGGCCGGGGCAGAGGCCAATTCCCGGAAGAGGGGCTCGTGGGGGACCAGGCGCTCGAACTTGCGGATCGTGGTCGAGGAGGGCGGGACCCCGGCGCGGCCCTTGGCCACCTCTGGCTCCTGGAGGGGGGTGGGACCGCCTTCTTTGGGGCCTGTGGCGATCAGTTGGTCGTACCGGCTCCGGGCCGCGGCCATGCGCTCCGGCGGGAAGACCCCAGGCACGGCCACGAAGCCGTTCTCCCAGTAGAAATCGCGCTGTTCTTTGGAGAGTCCCATATCGTTCTCCTCCTAGGCGTAGTGGGCGAAGTAGAACAGCTGGAGTGGCTCCTCGGTGTGGTTGATCAGGGAGTGGCCCGGGTCCGAGGCAGAGACCGAGACCGCGGTGCCGGGAGTCTGCACGCACACCTCCTGGCTCACCACGTGAATCCCCTGTCCCTTCCACGTGTACCAGACCTCGTCCATGTCAGGGCCGTGGCCGTGGATATCCCCTGTCTGCAGCGGCTCGATGCGCACGAGCAGCACCACGTGGAGCTGGGCCAGGCCGTCGTCCTTGCCGAAGATCTGGTGCACGAGGTACGCCCAGTGCCCCTGGCCCAGGGCACTCTCCCGATAGTTGCGCACCAGGGGTTTCTTCTGCTTCGGTCTGAATCCCCGCGGCGTTGACTCGACCAGGATGAGGAGTTCCAGCGGGACCTGACCGTCATTGACGAAGGTGTGCTCCACCCCGGGCGGCATGAGGATGGCATCGCCCTCTGCCAGGGGCTGCTCCAGGTTGGCTGTCGCCAGCTTGCCAGAGCCGCCGGCCACGAAGAAGATTTCCTGGAGCCCCTGGTTCACATGGGGGGTGGAGGAGACCCCAGGCTCCAGGTAGCCCCGGGCAAAGCTGTCGATGAAGCGGAGGATGGCTCCCTCCCTGCAGGGGTTCTCCGGGTCGCCTTTGGTGAAGATCACCCGCTGGATGATATTGCCGTGCGTCAGGGTGGCCGGACAGTCCAGCCAGTGCCGCTTGTCCACTGAGGGCCTCCTGTGGTGAAGGGTTTGGAATGCACGGGAAGAAGGATCTGGGTTTCACCTCTGGGAAAAAGAGCGCACGGATGGCGCCGGGACGGGCCGGCCCTCGGCCACGGCCTTGAGCACCTCCCAGTAGTACACATAGTTGGCGAAGAGGGCGTCGGGGGGGATCTGGTGATCCATGATCGGGATGTACCCGCCCCGCTCGATCATAAACGGCACTTTGGACAGCACCTCGTCGCACACCGCCTGCCGGTCCCTGGCCAGCACCCGCTTGTCGATGCCGCCATAGAGGAGCAGGTGGGGGTATTTCTTCCGCAGCTCCACCGGCCCCATGCCGCTGGCCTGAATCTCCATGGGCGAGAAGCCATTCACCCCGGCCTCCATCCACAGCGACCACCTCGCGCGGATCGAGGTGAAAATATTCGGGGATCGCGGTATGCTCAGGGAAACCTTCGCGGTGCCACTTTTCGAGCGTGCCGAGAAGGGTGCCGTGGTCCCAGTAGGGGATCCGATCTGGGCTGCCAAAGCGCATGGTCTCCAGAAATCGCCGGCGCGGGGTCATCGATCTTGCTGGTGGTCAATAGACTACATGAATGGCTCTGCAGACGGCCTGGGCCTTGGAGTCGCCCTCGACCGCGATCCGCCACAGGTAAGTGCCCGGAGCTACTACCTGCCCCTGCTGATCCAGCCCATCCCAGGCGAAACGGTAGTGCCTGGCCAGCCCCTCCTGCACGAGCCGGCGCACTGGCCGGCCGGCCAGGTCGTAGATGGCCACCTCCACCGGCCGGGGCGACAACAGCTTCAACGCGTCGAACTCCAGCCGCACCTCGTCGCCAACGCCATCGCCATTGGGCGTCAGCACCCGCGACGAAAACTCCAGGTTGGCCAGCAACTCCCCACTGAGCGGCAAACTGATCGAGATCGACTCACTGGCTACTTCTCCACTGGCATCCCCCTCGTCCACCCGCTGCAATACCCCCCCCACCCGGCTGTTGCTCAGAAACGCATCAAACCGCGTTCGGTTCTGGTAAATCGTCGCCCGGAACGAAAGCTGCACCAGTTGCTCGACCCGCACCACCGAGGGCAAGTTCACCACAAAACCTTCTGGCGTGGCCACCGCTTCGACCGGGACCTCCTGCTCGCCGATCTGCAGCCCGGTGAAGGCTACCGGCACCGACACCTGCAGGCTCACCCGGTCAAACCCCTGGGACCGCCCCCCAAAGGTGGGCCAGATAAAGTAGGTGAACTCCTCCACCTGGCCGGGCCGCGCCTGCTGCGGATACACCTCCCCGGCCGTCTGCAGGGCAATGGGGTTCTCCACGTTCAGATGCAACCCCTCCACTGTGGCTGCGGCCTGGGGATCGTCTGACACCAGCCGGACCTCCACCTGCACGTACTGCCGCGGCGAAGGCGACTTGAACAACTCCCCCGAAGCCGTGTAGGCCGGACTCCAGATGCTCCAGTCGCTGCCGATGGCCTGAGTGGTGTCCACCGGGCCCCGCTGGGTGGTCGGCGTCTTCTCCCACTTCTTCTGGGTGATCTCCTTGCCCTTCTTGTCAAAGTAGTGCACCTGTTCGGCAATCTCATTCCCGCTGCGGGTGTACACCTCGATGCGCGTGCCCAGAGGCTGCGCTCCCTGCCACTCGACCGTGGCGATGTTGCGCATTCCCCCCAGGTCCAGCAGCGGCGAGCGCAGCCGCACCTCGGCCGGGTAGCCTTCTCCATACACCTGATACTCGCTGATCAGGCCGAATCGGGACCAGCCGGCCCGTGTGCCCTCCTGGCTGGAGGGAAAGTAGTGCTTGAGGTAGCGGATCTTCTGGGGAGGAAAGGCATGTTCAAAATCGCGGATGGTGACCAGGTTTTCCTCCATGAAGGGCTGGAAGGCGATCTCCTGCCAGCGCAGGGTGCCGTCGGGAGAGCGGGAACCGTCCGAGGCCAGGACCTGATACCAGAAGAAGTTGGCATAGGAGCCCCGCCGCCCGGCGGGCACCCCTACAGGATCGCCGATGACGCGGATCTGGTCGAGCCAGTACAGGGCGCCCAGGTCGAAGACAATGCGGTTGAACACCTCCTTGCCGGCCTGGGTCTGGTGGAAGGTGAGCATCGCCCAGTTGGTGACGATGTCCCCGTCCACCATGAGTTCTCCTCCCTCCAGCACCTGCTGCAGGTCGGTGATCAGGTCGATGCTGCCGCCCCGCTCCAGCAGGCCCAGGGCGACATTATCCCCCATGGAGTAGATCTCGACCTCGGCGATTTTGGCCCCTGAGACCTTCTGGGAGGCTTCGATCCGCACCACCCGGATCGACTGCCGCTGGAGGTCGATCGCCACCTCCTGTGCCTCGTTGAAGCCAAAGGTGCGGGAACTCCCATAGACCAGGGTGCCGGGAATGGGCACCAGGGCATTGGTGAAAAACTGCTCGCCGCTGGAGATGAGGATCTTGAAGAACGCGAGGGGTTCCTCGGCGAAGCGGATGCGAATCTTTTCAGCGGTCACGACCCGGCCCAGGTCCAGTTCGATCCACCACTTTTCAACCGGATCCCGCGGATCAGGGGTCCAACCCGTGGCCGGATCGCCGTCTGCGATCCAGGGTGCATCCTGGGGATTAGAGCCTGCGCTGCGGATACCGCCGCCGAAAGCCCCGGCGTCGAGGGCAGCATTGACGTGGTTGCGCACCAGAACTGGGCGGACCTGCCCCTCCGCAGTAATTTCCACTGCGCCAACGGGCAGGGCCCAGTTTCGCCAGGCATCCTGGGTATTAAATGAGAGCCGCTCGCCATAGGCCAGGCCCGACCCACAGCCGAGCACGGTCAGCATCAAGAGCACCAGGTGGTTCATAGCCCCCCTCCTCGCTGCTGCCTGCTGTGGCGGTTTCACCTGCCCTCAGCTGCCCCTCCCTGGGCAACTGCTATTATTAAAGATAGACAAGTCCTACCTCTGGCGCAGGAAGGCTCGAGGTGCCGGCGAGAAGCCGTCCCCCACGCAGGCTCAGGGGAAGAGCTGGCCTACCTCCATCACCAGATCGCGGTCGGGTTTGCCGTCGCGCTCGCGCAGGGTGAGGGTGCCGTCCGCGTAGCTGAGGCTGGCCACGCCCTGGTAGTTGGCGGGGATCTTGAAGAGGAAACAGGCATAGGACTTAGAGGCGGTCTCGCCGGCATCCAGGTACTCGTAGATGGGGCGGTCGAAGATCTTGCCCTTCTCAACCAGGATCGGGAAGGGCTGGTGCAGGCCGGAGGTGCCGAACTCCAGGCCGCGCGCAAAGGGCTTGCCCTCAGCCGCGTGGCGCCAGGCGTCGAACCAGGGGTACTCGGCGGCCTTCCAGATATAGCCGATGAGCAGGCCGGTGGTGGGGCTGCTGGCCGTGGTCCAGCCGTACTCCTCGTCGATGACATAGGAGACCACACCCGGATCGGCATTGTCGCTGAGGTGGCGCAGGTTGACGGTCTCGCCGTCGCGGTCGAGGGCCTGGGGCCAGAAGACCGCCGGCTCCTCAGGGTTGGGCATGGGGCTGCTCTGCATGAAGCCTTTGCGGCCATTGGCGTCCACCAGGGTGTGTTCGTCGAGGAAGGGCGGCCCGATGGTGGGGTGCTGCACCATGTTGTAGAGCCGGCCCAGCTTGTTCTGGTTGGTGACCTCCTCGGTCACCGCGAAGAAGGGCTGCTCCTCGGCCAGTGCGATGCTGCGCACGACCCTCAGACCGGCCATGGGCAGTTCGGCCGCCATCTCGGCGTGGATGCGCCCGTCCTTCTTCACGATTTCACCCGCCTTCCAGGTCACCCGGGTGGCTTCGCCGTGCCAGCCCATGCCGTTTTTGGTTTCGGCCTCCGAGGCCGGCCCCCAGCGGTCGAGGCAGAGGAAATGGCCCATGGAGCGGGGATCGGGTGGGGGGGCGGCGCTGGGATCGGTGCTGAAGGACCACGAATCCCACGAGAGCGGATTGAGAGGCTGGTCGCTGAGGTGGAAGTCGGCGATGGAGCCGCCGCCCAGGTCCACGGTCAGTTGGGCGCTTTTGCCTTCGAGCACCACCGTGGCGCGGTCTTTCATCAGCGATTGGGCGCCGGCAAAGGCGGCGCCCAGGGCCAGGGTGAGCGAGAGGGCGAAGAGCATCTTCATGGGCTTCTCCTTTGGTTTTGGCCTCGCGCCGAATCAAGGATGTCAACAGATCTTTGTTGGTCGCCGTGGATGTCTACACAACTTGTGACAGTTATTCCCTAGTGGGCACTTTGTCCAGCAATCTACGGCAAAGCTTGACAAAGGGCAAAGGGAAGTTATAGTTCTTAGTCCATGTATTATTACGTGTGCCGCGTGCTGCTCTGCACCGCTGTGTGGGTCCTGGCTGGTTGCGCTGCGCCCGGCCCCCAGCCCCCTTCCCGTTCCGAGGTTTTTGTGCAGTCCTACCGGCAGGGTTTGGACCTGCTGGAGCGCTATCGCCTGCGCGAGGCCGAGCAGCTCTTCGAGCGTTGCATTCAACTGACTCCGGCCGCGTACGAAGGGCATTGGCAGCTGGGCCGGCTGCACCTGATGCAGGGCCGCATCGAGGACGGCATCGCCTCCCTGCGCCGGGCCTGGGAGCTGGAGCCGGGCCTGCAGGCGGCCCGCCAACTCATCTTGGAGACCTACCTGGGCCGCGGCAAGGAAGCCCTCGAACAGGGGCGCTTCAAGGAGGCCAGGCGTTACTTTGCCGGCGCCCTGAGCGTGGATTCCACCGGGTACGAACCCCTGTACCAGTCGGCCCTGGCCGCCCTGTGGCTCAAGGACAATCTGGCCGCTGACTCGCTCTTCAAAAAAACCATCGACCACCATCCCTCCATTCTCAAGGCCCGCTGGCATTACCTACAGGTGCAGCTCTTGCTGGGCCGCGACCCCAAGGCCATCCCCGTACCGTACCGTTTCCCCGACGCCATCCCCGACACTGGCAACATCGGCGGCCGCTTCACCGAGATCGCCAGGGCCATGGGGGTGAACAAGTTCAACGGGGGCCGCAGCAGCGGCTGGGCTGATTTCGACGGGGATGGCGACCTGGATCTGGCGGCGCTGGGGCACCCGGAGCTGTACTACTACCGCAACGACGGGGGCCACTTCACCAACCTCACCGAGGAGTCCGGGTTGGTGCTGCCCGAGGGCGGCATCGGCACCCAGGTGGCCGACTACGACAACGACGGGGACCCGGACGTGTACATCACCCGGGACGGCTGGTTCGGCCCCGGGAAGAAACACCTCTTCCAGAACGACGGCCGGGCGCATTTCAAAGACGTGACCGACCAGGCCGGTGTGGGTGACGAAGACGGCTCCACCTTCTGCGCCTCCTGGGGGGATTTCGACCGGGACGGCTGGCTGGACATCTATCTGGCCAACGGCACCGGGGCCACCGGCGACTCGACCAATGTGCTCTATCGCAACAACCACCAGGGCACCTTCACCGACGTGGCAACGCGGGCCGGGGTGGACAGCCGCAAGCAGACCCTGAGCACGGCCTTTGGCGACTACGACGGGGACGGCTGGCTGGATCTCTATCTGGAGAACTTCACTCAGCCCAACATGCTCTACCGCAACCGGGGCGACGGCACCTTTGCCGATGTCACCGCACAGACCGGGACCGCCGCCGACCAGATCGACGGCTTCATCACCTTCTTCCTCGACTACAACAACGACGGCCTGCTGGACATCTTCTGCGGCAACTGGAGCCAGTACGACGTGGTGCTCGAAGACCGGGCCGCGGGCCGGGCCACCCACCCGCGCGACCGCTCGGTGTTGCTGCGCAACAAAGGCGACGGCACCTTTGCCGACGTGGCCCAGGAAGCCGGCCTGGCCCGGGCCCTGGGCACCATGAGCGGGGTGCCTGGTGATTTCGACTACGACGGGTACGTGGATCTCTTCCTGGGCAATGGCGGGCCGACCATGGAGCGGCGGGAGTTGAGCACCATGTTCCACAACAACGGGGACGGCACCTTCAGCGACGTGACGGCCCAGGTGGGGGTGCTCAACCTGGGCAAGCTGCACGGGGTCACCTTTGCCGACTACGACCAGGACGGCGACTTAGATCTGTACACTCCGGTGGGCGGGGCGCGGCCCGGTGACCAGTGGGAAAACACCCTGTACCGCAACGAGGGCTTCGGCAACCACTGGATCGTCTTCCGGCTCAGGGGCACGCGCAGCAACCGCGACGGGATCGGCGCCAAGATCAGGGTCAAGGCCGGGAACCTCTTCCAGTTCGCCGAGGTGGCCTCTGGGTACAGCTTTGGCTGCTCCAACAGCCTGGAGCAGGAATTCGGCCTGGGCAAACACACGCGGGTCGATCAGGTCGAGGTGCAGTGGCCCAGTGGCCAGCTCGACCGGTACCAAGGCTTGGAGGCCGACCGCTTCGTACTGCTCGAAGAGGGGGCCCCGGCCCCCAAGAGGGTGCGCTGATGAAGCGCTGGGGATTGCTGCTTTGGTGCGGCCTGGCCGCCTGCAGCCGCGGCGCCGGAGACTGGCACCAGCAGGCCCAGGAGCTGATCGGGGGCCGCGAGTTGCGCGCCCTGCCGTCGGCGGAACTGGCCCAAGCCATCTATTGCGAGGAACAGTCCCTGGCCCTCGACTCCACCCGGACCGAGACCTACCTCTCCCTGGCCCGGTTCTACCGGGCGGGAGGGGCGTACGAGGACGAGACCAGGGTCTGGCGCGGGTTGCTGGCCCAGCGCCCAGACCTGAACGAGGCGTACGCCGGCCTGGGGGCGAGCATGGCGGCCCAGGGGCGGTACAACGCGGCCTCCAGGGCCTTTCAGGACGCCATCCGCCGCGACTACAGAACCGCACAGGTCTATCTCCAACTGGGCAACGTGTACCAGGCCCTGGGCCACGTGCAGAAGAATCTGAGTTCGGCCGAAGCCTCGTACCAGGCATCCCTCCAGCTAGATCCCAACCAGCCCGACGCCCTGCTCCAGCTGGCCCGGATCGAGGTGGCCCTCAAGCGGCCCGAGGAAGCCCTGCGCCTCTATCAAAAAGCCTTGGAACTGGCCCCGATGGACAATGGCATTCGCGCCGAACTGGCCGCCCTGTACAAGAGCGGCGGGGCCATCGACCAGGCCCGCCGGCTGCTGAAGGACGGGCTGAGGGCCCAGCCCGGCGACGCAGCGCTGGGATTTGAGTTAGGCCGACTGCTGTGGGAGATGGGCGATCTGCCCGGAGCGCAGGCGCAGTTCAAACAGGCCCTGGCCCAGGATTCCACCCTGGTGGAGGTGTACCGCTACCAGGGATTGATCCACAGCAGCCAGGGGCGCCGGGCCCAGGCACTGGAAGCCTTCCGCAGACTGGAGGCGGTGCGGCCCCGCGAGGCAGCCGTCAAGGTGAACATCGGCATCGTGTACAGCCAGCAGGGCGACCTGGCCCAGGCCGAGCAGGCCTTCAAGGCCGCGGTACAATTAGGCGGGGACAAGGGCGACGCGGCGCTCAAGTTAGGCGGACTCTACATATACCAGGGCCGCCTGCAGGAGGCGGTTCAGGTCTTCAAGCAGGCCGAGGAGCAGTACCCGGCCAACGCCGAGTTGCACGCCTCCCTCGGCGAGGTCTACCGCCAGCTGGGCGTGCTCGGCGCGGCGCTCGATGAGGGCCTGTGGGCGGTGGAGCTGCAGCCGGAAAAGGCCCTGTGGTTCTACTACCTGGCAGCCATCTACGAGCAGGTCGATCCGGGCCAGGCGCGCCAGGTCTGGGCGCGGTACCTGGAACTGGCTGCCCTTGACCCGGCCGAAGCCCAGCGCCTGGCCATTGGCCGCCAGCGGCTGGCGGCGCTGGGGGGATGGTCGGGCGCCACCTGGAAGCTGCCGGCCCCGACCCGGCCCCGGCCCGGAGCCTGGACGCCCGGCGGGGTGGGGTCATCCGATTCCACTTCTACCGCAAGGCTATGATGAAGAAATACCTCCTGCTCTTCTCAGCCCTGTTGATCCAGACGGCCGCGGCCCAGGCGGTGCCTCCGGACTCGGCGATGGTGGCCATCGACAGCACCTTCGCCCTCGACAAATACGAGGTGACCAACGCCCAATACGCCGCTTTTCTCGACGAAAAGGGCAACCAGCACGAGGGGCGGGTGCTCTGGCTGGAACTGGGCACGCGCTTTTCGCTCATCGAAGCGCAGGAGGGGCGCTTTGTCCCCAAGCCCGGCTTTGAGCACCATCCGGTCATCGAGGTGTCGTGGGAAGGGGCCAGGGCTTACTGCAAGTGGGCCGGCAAGCGCCTGCCCACCGAGGGGGAGTGGTACCGGGCCTGTGCCGGCGCCGAGGGGCGCGACTATCCCTGGGGCGGGGAATACGCCGAGGGCCGGGCCAACCTTTTCGGCGACCAGGATGGGTTCGGCCGCACCGCGCCGGTGGGCAGCTTCCGGACCGGGGCCACCTCCCAGGGGGTGATGGATCTGTCGGGCAACGTGTGGGAGTGGACCGCGGCCGATTCGGCGGCGGGCGCGTACCTGCGCGGGGGGTCCTGGGTCAACGGCAAGAGCATGGCCAAATGCACCACCCGTGCCACGGTCTCTTCGGCGCATTCCTACATCAAGAGCAACAGTCTGGGCTTCCGCTGCGCCCGGAACCTTCGTTGACCACCCTCATCCTGCTCCTGCTGCTCCCACTTTCGCTGTGGGGCCAGCCGCGCTTTGTGGATCAGACCCGCGAGGCGGGGTTGGGGCGGCCCAATACCTGCGGGGGTCCCCAGAAGCGCTATATCCTCGAATCCACCGGCAGCGGCGCGGCCTTCTTCGACTACGACCAGGATGGCCGGCTGGACCTCTATGTGGTCAATGGCTCCACCTTTGAGCAGTACAAAAACCACGCGGGCCCGGGCAATGCCCTGTACCGCAACCGGGGCGACGGGACCTTTGCCGAGGTGACAGAT
>JACPJE010000201.1 GCA_016187725.1 Candidatus Latescibacterota bacterium | reverse complement strand
GGCCTCCTTGTATACACGAGAGTGTACACGATAATGTCTCACTTGTCAATAATGGGCTTGTCCTCGCTCCATTCCGGCTCTATCTTCTCTTTAAACTCTATAATCTATTTTATGAAGTTCAATACCAGAGTAAGGCGGGTAGCCTGGATTTCCACGGCGAGCTATTCACCTAACAGGGGGCCGGTCTTGGCGGCCGCGGGTGGTCATGTGGTCAGCCGTAGGGTAGCGTGATTCCACCACGGGACCGGCACCGGTTTGTCCAGCAGGCCGGAGGCGATGATGATCGGTAAGTGGGCGCGACGATGGAAGCGGACGGTCACCTGCGGAGGGTCGATGGTGACCTCGGCGGGCATCTGGATCAGGTCGCGGAAGAGCTGCCGGGCCTGGGCCTCGGCGTAGCCGCGCATGCGCCGGGCGAGCAGTCGGTAGAGACCGCTGGCGACCACCAACAGGGCCATGTCGAAGTCGACCTTGAGGCCGACGGCGGAGGAGAGGGCGTCGAGGTGGAAGAAGCGCACCGCGTCGGACAGGGCGTTCTCGATCAGCATCCGCTGGGCGTAGCGGGTGAGCAGGTGCTTGGCCGAGGCGGTCGGCTCATTGGTCAGCAGGATGGTGGGCTGGTCATGGCCGAGATCCTGGATGTAGAGCTGCCGCAGGCGACAGCCGGCGACGGTGATCTTCTGCTCGTAGACCCGGGGGGTGCGGTAGGCCCGGGTGGGGACGTCCAACTCGACCGTGCGCCAAGCCGAGCGCGGCAGCGAGAAGACCTCCTGGAGCAACTTCGGCGAGCGACGGCGCAGGGTGAGGAAGCGGATCCCCTCGCGGTCCAAGCGGCCGAGGTTGCTCAGGGTAGTCAGGGTGCCGTCGAAGACCAGTTGCCGGGGCTTCTCCCCACGCAGGCGTTCCCAGAAGGCCACGAAGCGGAAGACCTCGTCGGCTTCCTCGCCCTTGCGCAGATCGGCATTGGCGTAGCAGAAGGCGTGGCCGTCGGCGTCCTGGGCGAGGAAGACCAGGACGCTCTTCTGCCGCCGGCCGCGGGCGGAAACGTCGTGGCGCTCGACCACCGGATGCTCGCCATAGTAGGGTACCGAATGGAAGTCCAAGTTGAACGACTGGCCGCGGAACAGCTGCTGCCCCGCCACCCGCTGCTGCCAGTCGGCCACCAACGCCACCGTCATCGGGTGGTCAATGCGGGCGGCATACTCCGACAGGTAGCTCTTCTTGGGAAAGGCATTGAGGCCGGCGAACAGCGCCAGGCCCGGGTCAGCGACCAGGGCCATGAGGTGGCTCTTGCGCTCGCTCGACCACAGCTTGAGCGCCAGGGCGGCGCGCAGGGCATGCTCGGCCGGGATCATCTGCGACCCGGGCAAGCCGGCGGCGCCGGCCAGTCCGGCCAGTTCCAATCGCACCAACTCAGGGACGAAGAGGAAGAGGCCGCCACAGGGGGTCGTGAAGCGCTGCGGGGCCAGGGCGAACTCCCGCACGTCGGCCACCGGCTCGACGGTCGGCCGGGGCCGCTGCGGCCGCTCCTCGTCCAGCCGCCGGGGCAGCGCGGCGAAGCCCTCGGCGCGCAGCACCTCGCGCACCGCCGTCGGGCTGAGCCGCCGGCCTTGCTCCGCCAGGGCCTCACTGATCTCGTACACCGAGTGGTTCTGTTTGCGCAAGGCGACGATCACCGCGGTGACGGCCGACTTCTTCGGCTGCTGTTGCGGGCCGCGGGGGCGTTCGGCGAAGAACGCCGGCGCGGCCTCCCGCCGGAAATGGTGGCACATGACCCGAAAGGCGCCCTCGCTGTAGCCGAAGGCACGGGCGACCTCGCCGGGGCGCCGCTGCTCGACGAAGTAGGCCCGCAGGGCCTCGTAGATGCGTTGCCGCGGGGTCTGCGGCTCGAGGAAGAACCGTGCACACTCTGTTAGGTCTTTTGGTGCCCCGATACCCATGTGTCAATGGTAATACCACCGGCCGTCGAAAGCAAGCACTTTCTGCCCCAAGAGGCGGCGTTGTCAGGGGATTATGCTGGGTATCAGGCCGATCAGCGGCATCGCACCAGCCCTCTTACCCAGCCCCAGGCTACTCCCAGTAGCACCGTCGAAAGACAATGATAGAAGCACCATATAGGATAACGATCGCTGCATCGCTTGGGCCCCTGGTCACCGCCGCCGGGGCCTGCCACACCCTGCATCAACGAGACCCGCGCGACGATACTGGGCGGCCGCGCTTGGCCATCGTTAGGCTAATTCCGCGCCGTGGAAATCCAGGGTAGACAAAAAAATAGCCCCGAGCACCCACATGCCGGCACTCAGGGCTCCCTTGAACTCGTTTTCGGCTGTTTGGACTACCGCACAGCCCTCTTCCGGTCGCGCTTCTCTGGTGGGACGTCGGGCACCTCGGCCAAGGCCCGCAGGAAGGCACCTTCATCAAAGCCGGCCGCCCGTTTCTGGAAAAAGGCATGGGTCTCTTGCCGGACCAGAGTAGAGAGACGCCGTTTCCGCTTCATCAGATTATCGCGGGGAGTATCGTTCGTGAAGGTCACCGGTGAGATGCTTCAAGGACCGTCAAGCCCACCAGGTCCTTACCCCGGTAGTCGAGGGTGATCCCGTCTTCTCGCATCTCGCTGTGGGTCGAAGTTGGTTTTTCTTCAAAGTGGAGGTAGAGCACGTCCACCTCTGCGTCGTAGTCCAACCACATCTTGGTCTGGGGCAACTTGACGAGATGGGCGGTCGCCTTGATCAAACTTTCGATGCTCTGTTCTTCTAAGAGGGCCGTGGCCATACGATCATGCTCCGGTTGTACTTCCTGGAGATAAAAGCGGTGATGGTAAACCCGTCTTCCTGGCTGGCTTCCTTGTACACCACATGAAGGTAACTGTTCCTGGCAACGGACAAAACCGCGATCAAAGAGCCGGCGTACCCGCGCAAGACCCAGGTGGGTTTCTCAATCGCTTCCAACACCCGGTCATAATAAGCTTCCATGTAGGGCTTGTTGCTGACGATATGGTCCCATCGTTCTTCGGTGAGACGTATGGGCACCCCGTTTACAGAATAAACCCCCTCCAGACTCATGGAGCCAGCACCCGCCAGAGCAAATCACCCGTGTCGATGAAAATCACGCCCCTTCTCCGTAGAGGTACTCATCATGGCGGGCAGCCAGGTCTTTCGGAGCCTTGCCCGAATATACGGCGTTGTCGGCAAACAAAGGGTCGTCTTCCACGGTCTGCGCCAGCACCCACTCCAGGGACTCCCGGACAAAGTCCGACAGGGATCCCCCCCGTGCCTGGGCGGCTTGTTCGGCTTTGATCTTGAGATCCGTGGGGAGTTCGATGGTCGTTTCCATGGAGATCCGCCCGCCAAGAGGCGGGCCGCGTTTGGGGATGAGGCACCAGGACTCATACGAAATATAGCTTCCCCCGCCCCAGGACTCAATTGAGGAGCAGCCCCATGGATAAGCCCGCCCCTACGCCCCGCGCCAGCACCACGCTCCAGCCCTCCCCCCCTCGCCGGCTCACCGCCGCCCAGTTCCAGGGCCTGGCCCAGGTGCCCCCGGAGCTGGAGTGGTTCGCCAATATCGACAACCCCCGCACCAGGGCGGCGTACCAACAGGATCTGAAGGAATTCATCCGTTTTGTCGGCATCGAG
>JACPJE010000110.1 GCA_016187725.1 Candidatus Latescibacterota bacterium | reverse complement strand
CCCTCGATCCGTGGGGTGCTGATCTTCTCCCCGCGTGCGGCCTGGAGTTCGCCGCTTTCGAAAAGCGTGACCTGAAAAGTCCCCTTGGTCGCCTTGCAGGTGGGGATTCCGGCGAGGTCTTCTCCGGCCAGGGTCTTGAAAAATACCAGCAGGCCGACCAGCAGCAGCGCCACTCCCGCTCCGCTCCAGGGCCATTTGTTGCGCATCCGGGTCAAGGCTGCACGCTCCGCGCTTCGTCGCTTTCCACCTGGCCGTCGCGGAAGCGGACGATGCGGTGGCTGTGGGCAGCGATGTCTTCCTCGTGGGTGACCAGCACGATGGTATTGCCCTCCTGATGCAAGCGGGCGAAGAGTTCCATGATCTCCTTGCCGGTGCGGCTGTCCAGGGCGCCGGTGGGCTCGTCGGCCAGCAGGATGGAAGGCTGGTTGACCAGGGCCCGGGCGATGGCCACCCGCTGGCGCTGGCCGCCGGACAATTCGTTGGGCCGGTGGTGCATACGATCCATGAGTCCCACCGCCTCCAGGGCGCGTTCGGCGCGGGCGCGGCGCTCGGCAGAGGGGATATTGCCGTAGACTAGTGGCAGCGCCACGTTGCCCAGGGCGTCGGTGCGGGCCAGCAGGTTGAAGGTCTGGAAGACAAAACCGATTTCCTGGTTGCGGATGCGGGCCAATTCGTCGTCGTCCATGCGGGCCACCTGCTGGCCGTTGAGTTCGTAGGAGCCGGCCGAAGGCACGTCGAGGCAGCCCAGGATGTTCATCAGGGTGGATTTGCCCGAGCCGGAGGGGCCCATGATCGCCACGTAGTCATTGCGGCGGATATCCAGGTCCACCCCGCGCAGGGCCAGGACCTGGGTGGGGCCCATGATGTAGGTTTTGTCCAGGTTGCGCACCCGGATCAGCGGGGCGCCGTTCTCACTCATGGCTGAGGGCTCGCAACTGGTCCTGGGGCACCCAGCCGGTGGTGGGGGTGGCGGGAATGCGCACCCGGACCCAGCCGGCGCGTTCCTCCTCCTGCATCAGGGCGGTGCCTGGTTCGAGGGTGGCGAGAATCTCTTGGTCGGGGGCGGGGGTGGCGCGCAGTTGCACGGGGCTCAGCGAATAGACCATGCGCGCCAGCAGGGCGTCAACGGTCCGCTGAAAGGTGGCCAGGGCATCCTGGGCGTACTCGTCGTGGGCGGCGATGCGCTGGGCACTCAGGTCGCTCAGCCTCCAGGTCACCCCAAAGGAGGGCAGGGCTTGGTCGCGGGTCTCGCGGAAGGGAGAATCCTCGGGGGGGACGGACTTGAGCCCCTCGGCGGTGAAGATCACGGTTACCAGGGCTTCGTGCTCCGGGTCGCTGGGGCTGGGGCAAGCTTCCCAGCGCACCAGCGCGGGTTTCTGGTAGATCTCGATGGCATAGGCGCGGGTCAGCTCTTCGACGGAGGCGGTGATGCCCCGGTACTCGCACTGGGCGGCCTTGACCCGGGAGATGTCCAGGGCGCTGTTCCGCTGAATGCGCTGGCCAGGGGTGGGCGCCAGGGTCAGCGCCGCGCAGAGGAAGAGACCCAGATCTCTGGCAGAGGGCATGCTCTCGGGGGGGCTAGGGTTGAGGTATACTCTATATGCTTAATTCAGCGCCAGGTCCATGTCAAGTTTTGGGTCAGGCGCGGCGGTGCCCTTTCACACCCAGTAAATGTTATTGTCGGTCATGCCGGTGAAGTGGTCGATGACCAGCCAGATGCCGGCGCAGGTGAACTGGCCGATGATCAGCCCCAGGAAAAAGGGCCGGGCCCGCGTGAAAAGGGAAGGGCCGCCGTATTTGAGGATGAGGGACTTGGCGGTCCAGGCCAGAAAGACGCTGAAGGAGATGTAGTTGGTCATGGAGATGGTGCTGACCGCAAAGCCCAGCGGGTGCAGGGGCCACCACAAAAAGCGCTGGCGGGCCACCATCAGCAGGGCCATGACCCCGCCCCCGGAGAGGGTGGACAGCCAGCCGGCCCAGTCCGGTCCGTCGGGGTTGTTCAATTCGCCGCTGACAAAATTGAAGGGGTAGACCGGGCCGCCCTCGGAACCGAAGAACCAGCCATTGAGATTGATGCCCCCGTACGCGTAGCTCATGTGCAGCACCGCCCAGACCGAGGAGATCAGGCTCAGCAGGATGGCCAGGGCCATGGCCCAGAACAGGGAGCGCCGGCGGCCGGGCATCAGCTCCTCGGCCAGCTTGAGGCCGTTGGCGCAGGAGGCCATGACGTAGGTGCGGATGTCGGCGGCCCACACATAGGTGAAGCCCAGGGCGGTGAGCGTATGGGGGCCCAGGGCGGAAGAACCCAGGCCCGATGAGATAAAATCCGAGGCGATCAGGGGGGCGCGGGCCGCGGCGATGCCCCCCTCGGCCACCACTCGGGTGATGGCCAGGAAGAGCAGGAACATGGCGACCAGGTACAGAGGTACCACCCACAGGGCCATGCCGGCCAGCCACAGCCAGCCGCCGATGACTAGGCTGCTGCCGAGGAAGCCGAAGACCGCGGTCCGGTAGGAGAGCACCTCGTCGCGGTCATCGATCTCGGGGGCGCCCTTCCAGGCTTTGCACCACACCTGGGCCAGGTGGCTGCGGGCCACCCACAAGCCCAGGACCACCAGCACGATCAGGGCCCCCATGCCCTGGTGGGCGACGATGGCGAAGTTGCCCGCGTAATAGAGCTTTTCGCTGCTGGTGATGCCCAGCACCCCAAAGAGCCCCTCCTGAAGGCGGGCGACGATGTTGAAGAACCAGATGGCGAAGGCGATATCCAGATCGACGAAATAGGAAAAGCCGATCATCGGAAAGCTGAGAGCGATCTGGAGAAAGGTGGTGTTGCGGAAGAGCGGGATGCTGGTCTCCAACTGCACCGTGGGGATGAAATTGTAGTAGTTGTGCAGGGCCCGCAGCGAACCCAGGGCAAAGGGGATGGCGAAGCCGGCCCACATCAGCGGCGACTTGTAGAAGGGGTTGAGCCGGCCCTGGTCGGCGCCGCCGATCATCGCCAGGGGGGCCTGCACCAGCGGGAAAGACAGGCGCTCGCGCACCACCCACTGCCGGCGCAGGATCACCATCAGGCAGATCATGGCGAAGTACACCGCCAGCAGCAGGGGCAGCCAGGCCAGCAGGGGCGGCAACCACACCGACCAGGGGATGCCGTAGCCGCGCGGAGCCCCCTCGTAGAAAAACTTGACCGCCTCGGGATCCTGAGGCACCATCCAGGAGGGGATGAAGGGGTGGATGAGCTGCACCCACTCGTTTTCGGGAGAGGCGTAATAACCGGCACCGCTGAGGATGGGCAACAGGTATTCGGTGAGGCCCATGGTGGCGATGGAGCAGGCGATGGTGGCCATCAGGTAGACCACCATCAGCTCCTGGGGAACCAGCCGCAGGCGCGGGTGGATCAGCCCCAGGCCGGTGTTGGCGAAGAGGGTGAAGAGGAAGAAGAGGAAGATGGCGGCAGCGGTGCTGAAATCCAGGCTCAGGTACGAGCCGCGCAGCACCATGTTGCCGTACGGATCGCCGGCGCTGATGATGCAGGTCAGCAGACTGCCAGCCAACAGGGAACGCCAGGTGAGACCGGGCTGCCTGGAGGGGCTCACCAACTCGGGCACATCCCCATCTGCGGGTGGCGCTGATCGCGGGTGATACTGTTGATGCGGATACCCTTGGCGCCGAAGTTGATGCACAATTGATGCTGGCGGCCCCGCCGGGTTTCGGTCAGGTCCACGGTCTTGCGCAGGATGGGTTCCTTGGCGACCAGGTTGAGGACGATGATGTCGTAGAGGGCTTCGACCAGCACCCGCCGCCGCACCCGGCGGTCATTGCTCATGTACTTCTGGATGTAGTTGTTGAAGACCGTGCGCTGTTCGAGGAACGTCTTGTTGAGGGTGTCTGGCAGGGCCTCGCAGGCGACGATGGCCCATTCCATGGTGGGGGTCTCGGTCACAAAGAAGGGCTCGCTCTTGAGCTGGATCACCTGGGGGACGTTCTCGAAGAGTTGGAAGAAGTGGCGCACCAGGTTGAGCATGTTCACCTGGACCACCTGGCCGTCCTTGACAAAGCGGGTGATCCTGGGGATCAAGGCATAGGGGTGCTGGGTGGCTTTGGGATCGTCCAGCAACAGGCGGATGCTGTTGTCGCGCGACTTCTGATCCCAGCGCCGGATGAGTTTGACGTGGTCATCCCGCACCAGGCTGATCCCCATGTGGGTGCGCAGATCCTCAACGGTGACCTGGTAGGTCAGGGCATCGAGGTTGAGTTTCTTCTCGTCGCTCTTGGGATCGGCGGCCTGGGCTTCCTTGCCCTGTTTCTTGCCCTTTTCCTCCTCAGCGGTGGCCGGCCTGGCTTCCCGCTTTGGTTTGGCGGGCCCCTCGCGGCGCTCCTCGGCCTCCTCCTCCTCGCTGGGGGCGCGCCCCTCACGCCGGCCCTTTCTGGCCTGGGGCTGCTCCTCTTCTTCCTCCTCCTCTTCGGCGGCCAGGTCCCGCGCCTTCCTGCGACTCTTGGACTTGGTCACCTGATCCTGCTCGGCGTCCTCGTCCGAGGCATAGAGGGCAAAGCCGCGGCGGGATTTCTCATCCCTCTCGACGGCGCTTTCCGGAGCGGCAAAGCCCTGGGTTTCCTTGCGCTTGTGTCCCTTAGTGGGCTTGGCGCGAGGGGTTTCCGCCGCTTCTTCCTCCAGGGCATCGCCCGCCACGTCGCCGAGATCCCCCTCTCCACTGCGACGGGGTTTTTTCGCGCTCTTTTTTTCAGGTGAAGGTTCCTGGTCGTCGAAGAGGTCGCTCACGTCCTCCGCTTCTGCGGTGCTGGAATCCTTCCTGGTCTTGGCGCCCTTCTTGCGGGCGGCCTTGCCCGGCGTGGTCTGCTCGTCGGCTTCCGCATCGTCTTCGTCGGCGAAGAGGTCGGCGGCATCACCCTCGCCGGCAGCATCCGCATCGTCTTCGTCGGCGAAGAGGTCGCCCACGTCCTCCCCCTCTTCTGCGGTGCTGGAATCCTTCCTGGTCTTGGCGCCCTTCTTGCGGGCGGCCTTGCCCGGCGTGGTCTGCTCGTCGGCATCCACATCCGCGTCGTCGGCGAAGAGGTCGTCGGCCTCGCCCTCACCGGCGTCCTCCGCATCCGCGTCGTCGTCGAAGAGGCCGCCCACGTCTTCCGCTTCTCCGGTGCTGGAACCCTTCCTGGCCTTGGCGCCCTTCTTGCGGGCGGCCTTGCCCGGCGTGGCCTGCTCGTCGGCCTCCGCCTCCGCGTCGTCGGCGAAGAGGTCGTCGGCCTCGCCCTCGCCGGCAGCATCCGCCTCGCTTCTGCGGTGCTGGAATCCTTCCTGGTCTTGGCGCCCTTCTTGCGGGCGGCCTTGCCCGGCGTGGTCTGCTCGTCGGCTTCCGCATCGTCTTCGTCGGCGAAGAGGTCGGCGGCCTCACCCTCGCCGGCAGCATCCGCATCGTCTTCGTCGGCGAAGAGGTCGCCCACGTCCTCCCCCTCTTCTGCGCCGGGGTCTTTCCTGGCCTTCTTTGCCTGTTTGCGTCCCGAATAGATGTCGCGCTCGAAGAGCACCCCGGCTTCCTCGTCCTCTTCGCCTTCGGCGAGGGGGCCGTCCTTTTTTCCCGGTGTTTTTCCCTTCTTGGCCTGAGGGTGCGGCGCTTCCTCCTCCTCCTCGGCGAACTCTGCGCCCTCGGCCTCCTCGGCGGCTTCGCGCTCGGTGTCGAGATCCCCGGAGTACCCATAGGCCAGGAGCAGCGCGGAAAGGCGGGCGGCCATTTCTGGATTGACGTAGCGATAGGCGATGCGCAGCGCGTCGATCACCTGCTCGTCGGCCTGGCCTTCCCCTGCCCTGGGTTCGAGTTGCTGGAGCATGGAGCCGGCGTACTGCTCCATCAGGAAGATCTTTTCCTTGCGGCGGATGACCCGCTCCAACTGCCGTGTCTGTCTGGCCAGGGAACTCACGGTCTGACCGGATCCTTTCAGGAGAAGAGAATGGTGGGCAGGACGCCGGGCCACAGGCGGCGCGATGCCCGCCAGTGGGGGACGCCCTCCTTGCCGTGCAGAGAGATCTTGTGGACCTTTTGCACGGAGTAGACCATCTTTTTCATGTCGGTTTTTTTCTTGTGAATATAGTTGGTGGTGGTGCAACTGTTATAGCTGCCCGCAAAGAGATCCTCGCCCAGCAGTTCGCCGCAGAGGATGCGGTCGTAGAGGTCTTCGAGGATGGTTTTGCCGCACACCCACTCGGGGGGGAGATCCCAGCTCCTGGCATAGGAGACGAGTTTGCGGTCTGGGGTGCGGAAGGTGCAGTTGAGGTGTTCGCTGTCGCACAGCACCCAATGAGGGGTGCTCAAGGGCTCCGAGTAGAAGGGGTACTTCTGGTACCAATTCGGCTTGTTGTTGGCTTTCCGGTAAAAGTAGGACGGGAAGCGCTTGCGGAGCGAGTCGATGCTGCAGGGGATGGGCTTGCCCGAGGCGTCGCCGACGCAGGGATTGCGGAAGAGCAGCAGATGGGAGGAAAAGAGTTTCTGCAGGGTAGGCAGGTCGTTGCGCTCAAAGGCCTCGGCGGCGCGCGGAGTTCTCAGCAGCTGTTCGACAAAGGTACCCAGGGCCTCCTGGTAGAGGGCGAGGTGGTCGGCGCTGAAGGAATAGCCCAGGGTCTCCTCGTGCTGTTGCAGGGAGAAGAAGCGCTCCATGAAGATCCAGTGGGCCTGGTCCTGGGGAGGCTGGGTGCGCAGGTCAGAAGGTTCGGCCGGCAGGGGGCTGGGGGCGGACTGCCGGCTCTGGGCCTTGGCTTTGCGCTCCTGCTGGGCTTCGCCGAGGTCGGCGTCGTCTTCCTGGTCGGCGCTGGTCTCGGCAAAAACGTCGCCGCCCTCGGCTGCTTCGGAGAGTGCCCCGAGGGGGTCCTCGTCGGGGTCGGCATTGGCGCCGGTGCTGCTCGTTCCCTGCTTGAGTTCGACCAGCTGGTCTATATCTTCCTTGAGCTGGGCGGCCAGTTCGCAGGCGAGCGCCGCATCCCCGATGGGCTGTTCCTCATCATCTTCGAGGTCGATAATCAGCTGCGCCAACGCGGTGGGGTCCATAGCCAAGGCGGTTGTTTCAGCGGTAGTGGCGGTCATGAGCAAGAGGCCCGGTAGCGCCTGAGAAGCCACGGCAGACCAGTGGTCGGGGATATTATAGAGTACTTTAAGCTACGGATCATATATAAATAAGTGCCCTTTGTCAATCCAGGGGAATTGGAATCCCCGCCTCCTTCAGCGGTGAAAGACCAGGTGCTGACTTTTAGCCTCGCTGAACCATACTTCACCCCGCGCGCCGCCGATGAGTTGCTGCCGGATTTTCTCCGCCAACTGCACCAGGCGCAGGAAGGCGCTGCCCTGGAGGTGGACCTGGGAGAAGTGGCCTTCATCCCTCCCTACGGCCTGATCGTCCTGTGCCTGATGGGCCGCTACGCGCGCACCCTCTGCCCGCAGGTGCAGTTTCGGCTGCCCCGTTCCCCGCAACTGCGCCGCTACCTGGGGCGCATGCGCTTCGACCGGGCGGTGGCCGGTTTTGCCGACCTGAGCGGCCCCTCCCTGATGGTCGACCTGGAAAGGGAAAAGCCGGACAGCGAGGCTTTGCTGGAACTGACGCGCATCGAGGAGCGGGTCGACGTGGAGCGGGTGCTGGGGCGGATCGCCGGCCGGGTCGAAACCATTCTGGCCACCGAACTGCAGTACACTCCGGTGGAGATCAACCGTTTCAAAAACGTGGTCGCCGAACTGTGCCACAATATCCTCGACCACAGCATGAACTGGGGCTACGTGGCGGTCCAGCGCTACCAGGACCCCCGCACCCACGCCAAGTACGCCGTGATCGGGGTGGGGGACCTGGGCATCGGCATCAAGAAGAGCCTGGCCCAGCGCTATGCGGTGGAGGAGTGGACCCACGCTCAGGCGATCCTGAATTCCCTCAAGAAGAACTGCTCCCGCGACCCGGCCAGGGGCCTGGGGCTCTATATCGTCGAGCAGATCTGCCGGCGCTACGGAGGCAATCTGCAGATCAAATCCGGCGACACCAGGGTTTATATCCGCGGGCACCGGCATTTCGAACACCGCTCCGCCTTTTTTCCCGGCACCCTGTTGAGCATCTCCCTGTGCCAGCGGCAGCTCTAGACCGTCCTTTCCGCGGAGGTCCTTTTGTTTGGCACCCATCACCGCCCTCCCCAACCCCCCCGGCGCGAGCAGTGGATCATGGTGCTGATCGCCCTGCTGATCGCCCTGGTGCTCACCCTTTCCTATTTCGGCTTCATGTACCTGGTCGAACAGGGGAATCAGTGACGCTCTATATATGGTGGCAGACTGCTCTGGCTGGTGGCTTATCTGGTATAAAATACTTGACAGGCCAGCTCTCGGCTATTTATAATTAGCTTAATTGAATTCAATTAAACTGTTATGGTGCCAGCGGCCTCGGAGGAGATGTCAGTCATCACCGCTTCGTCAGGGCAGCGCGCCCTGATCCCTGCTCCCCCTTTTACCATCGCCCGGAGCGAGGCCATTCTCAGCGGCCGGCCCCGAGGGGCCCAACTGCTCGAAGCGGTGATGGAGCACCTGCTGGAGGCGCCGGACCCTTCAGCCACCCCGCTGGATTTTTCCGGGGTCTCCTTCATCGACGTGTCCTGCGCCGACGAACTGCTGAATAAATTGCTGCGGCGCCTGCGCAGCGGCGAACTGGGGGGGCGTTATCTCTACCTGCAGGGGGCCAATCCCTCGGTCGCCGAGACCCTCGAGACGGTGCTGCGCCTGCGGGAGCTGTCCGCCCTGGCCAGGCAGGGGGGCGAGGTGGTGGTGCTGGGGGAGCTGGGGCGCCCCATGCGCGAAGCCCTGGAGGTGCTCCTCCAGCACAAGGCCCTGACCTCGGCGCAGCTGGCCACGGCCCTGGGCAAGAACACCAACATCGTCTGCAACCGCCTCAACGCCCTGCAGCGACAGGGCCTGGCCTGCCGGCTGCAGGACGGGACAGTCGGGGGCAGGCGCTATTGCTATGTCTCCATACTCTGAGGGCAGACCAATCGTGGATCAGGCAGGGGACCATGCGGAGAAGAAGGCGCCGTCCGCGCTGCGGGACGCGGGCTAAGGCCATGCTGGATCTGGGCGCGGTCAAAACTCAGATCGACGCGATGGTGGTCCAGCAGCGGGCCGGGCAGCTGGATTTCCAGCAGAAGCTGGTCCTGGCCCTGGCCCAGCAAGAGCGCTGGGCCACCGGCTGGGAGGAGTTGGCCGCCAAGATCGAGCGCAGCCGCACCTCCTGGCTGCTGCCTGCCGGCCTGAGCGAGCCCCTGGATCAGACCCACCCCTTGCCCGCCCGGCCCCCGACCCTGAGCGTGGCCGCCACCGACGGCTCGCAGATCTTTCCCGACCGCCACGAGGTCGCCGGCTGCTTTCTGATCAACATCGGCTATATCCTGCTGCCCTACGGCACGGGCGAGCGGCCGCTGATGAGCAGCAAGCCCAGCCTTTTCTACCGGGAGGAGGAGGTGTACGAGGATTGGGGCGGTCGGCGCATCCTGGTCAACCGGGAATTGGTGGGCTTCAGACGCGGCCTGATGGAGTTCACCGAATTGGCCGCGCTCTCCCTGGCCGCCCAGGAGGAGGGGCACCGGGTGGTGGCCCTCTCCGACGGTACCCTGATCCTATGGAGCCTGGAGGGCAAGCCCATCGACTTCAAGCAGGACTACCTGGAGGCGGTGCTGGGGGCCTTTGAGCAATTGCGCCAGGCCCATATCCCGGTGGCCGGGTACATCAGCCGGCCCGGCAGCCAGGAATTGGTCAACGCCCTCAAGTTGGGCTTGTGTCCGCTGGCCGCCGCCGACTGCGACCGCTGCCCCTGGAAACCGGACAGCCTGCCCGCTGCCGAACGCGGCCTGTGGTCGGGGGAAGGGCTGCCCTGCGGTGGGATCGAGGGGGTGAGCGACGCGGTGCTGCTGCGCCAGGTGCTGGAGAGGGGGGAGCGCAGCCCGGTGTTCCGCAGTTCCTCCAGGATTCTCGATGAATACGGCCCGCACCGCGTCTGCTTCTTCTATCTGCACGTGGGGCCGGAAATCGCCCGCCTCGAGATCCCGGCCTGGGTGGCCGAAGACCGGGAGCTGCTCGACCTGGTCCACGCCTGCGCCTTCGACCAGGCCGAGAAGGGGCAGGGGTACCCGGTGAGCCTGGCCGAGGCCCACGAGCGGGCGGTGGTGCGCAATGCCGACCGCGAGGCTTTTTACCGCTTCCTGGAGCAGACCTTCATCAAGAACGACATCCGCGCCGGCATCTCCACCAAGAGCCTGAAAAAGAGGTATGCGGGGATTTGAGCGCGCGGATAACCCGAACATGAGGAAGACCCGGTGAGCAAGACCCAGGAATCCCCCCGCCGGCGCCCGCTGGGCCGCTTTCTGGCCGATGCGCCGACGGCCCTTCAGGGGGTGCCGGCAGCGCCCAGGCCCGCCCACGTGGGCGAGGTGATCGAGAGCAGCACCACCGAGCTGATCGCCGAGGCCTGCCAGTTGCACGGGGCGCCCTCCTTCGGGCGCTTTGTGCGGGTCGAATCCGAGTCGCCGGTCATCGCCATGGTCTTCAATGTCTTCACCCATTCGATCGAGCCCAACCGCCGGCCCACGGCCTACGGCAAGACCGAGGCCGAATTGCGCCTGGAGCAGCCGCAGATCTTCGAATGGCTGCGCACCGAATTCCAGGCCCTGGTGGTGGGCTACCGCGACGAGACCGGCCCGGTGCCCATCCTGCCGCCCCAGCCGGCCCGCATCCACAGCTTCGTGTACCTGTGCGAGGACGAGGAAGTGGCTGAGTTCACCCGCAGCGACGAGTATTTGCGCAGCATCCTGGGGGCGGCCAAGGTGCCCACCGACGAATTGCTGGTGGCCACCCTGCGCCACGCGCTGAGGGCGCGCGGCGGCGAAGGGGCCTATCTGGTCGAGATGGGCAAGGAATTGTCGCGGCTGCTGCGCGACGACTACGACCGCCTGAGTTCCATCCTCAGGCGCATCGCCCGTTAGGAAGGTGATGGACGCGCGCAGACCCGGGGGCAAAAAAAAGGCACGGCGCGGCAAGCGCCTGGGGGTGATCACCAAGGGCTCCCTGGTCGAGGGCCTGGAGATGAAGCTGGACCCCTCCCAGAACATCGAGGACATGAAGGCGGGAAAGTTCGCGGTGATCGAGGGGGAGAAGAACGACTTCTTCTCGATGGTCACCGACATGCGCCTGGACGCCACCAATCAGGAGATCCTGCTCCATCCCCCGGCCCAGGACGACGAGCTCCTGCGCCAGGTGCTCAGCGGCACCAGCACCTACAATATCGTCTCGCTGCGCCCCATGCTGATGATGTCCAAGGGCGCGGGGGACGAGGAGGGGCCGCGGCCGGTCAAGGCCATCCCCAGCCATTTCTCCCTGGTCCAGGAGGCCGAGGAGGAGGACGTGGAGCGCATCTTCGGGCGCGAAGGGGACAGCGAGGGCCGCTTCTTCAGCCTGGGCACCCCGCTGGACATGGAGACCCCGGTGTGCGTCGACATGGTGCGCTTCGCCGAGCGCAGCAACGGCATCTTCGGCAAGACCGGCACCGGCAAGTCCTTCCTCACCCGGTTGGCCCTGTGCGGCCTGATCCACTTCGAGCGGGCCGTCAACCTGATCTTCGACATGCACAACGAGTACGGGTTCAGGGCCATGAAGGAGACCGGCGGGCGCAGCGCCACCTTCGTCAAGGGGCTCAAGCAGCTCTTCGGGGAGAAGGTGGCCATCTTCTCCCTGGACCCCAAGTCCACCCGGGCGCGGGGCATCCAGCCGGATTTCGAGGTCTGCATCTCCTACGACCAGATCGCGGTGGAGGACATCGCCCCCTTGCAGGACGAACTCAAGCTCAACCCCACGGCCGTGGAATCCGCGTACCTGGTCTACGCCATGTACAAGGAGAAGTGGTTGAGCACCCTGTTGCGCCAGGACGGACCGGACGTGGAGGCTTTCGCCGAGGAGATCGGCGCCCACGCCGGCTCGCTGGTGGCCCTGCACCGCAAGCTCAAGAGGCTGGAGAACTTCCCCTTTATGGTCTCCAAACTCCACGACGCCGACGCGGTGGACCGCATCATGGAGTACCTGGACCGGGGGATCAACGTGGTGCTGGAGTTCGGCCAGCAGACCAGCATGCTCTGCTACCTGCTGGTGGCCAATATCATCGCCCGGCGCATCCACGAGATGTACGTGAAGAAGAGCGAGCGTTTCTACGCCACCCAGCGGGTGGAGGACCAGCCGCGCCAGCTGATGATCACCATCGAGGAGGCCCACAAGTTCCTCAACCCGGTGGCCGCCAAACAGACCATCTTCGGCACCATCGCCCGCGAGATGCGCAAGTACTATGTGTCGCTGCTGATCGTCGACCAGCGCCCCTCGGGCATCGACGACGAGGTGCTCTCCCAGATCGGCACCCGGATCACCGCCCTGCTCAACGACGAGAAGGACATCCAGGCGGTGCTCACCGGGGTGAGCGGCACCGAGGGCCTGCGCAGCGTGCTGGCCAGCCTGGATTCCAAGCAGCAGGCCCTGGTCATCGGGCACGCGGTGCCCATGCCGGTGGTGATCAAGACCCGCGAGTACGGCCCCCAGTTCTACCGCGAACTGGGCTGCCTCGACGAGCTGGGGGAGGAGGAACGCAAGGCCAAGGTCCAGAAGGATATCCAGGCGCTATTCGGGGAGAGTTGAGGAGGGTATGGCAACCCCGTTGTCGCCCAGGCTGGTCATCGTCAACTCCTCCCTGTCTTCGGACAGCAACACCCGCATGCTCTCCCGCCACGCCCACGCCCACGCCCTGCAGCGGGGGATCAGCGCCGACCTCATCGACCTCAAGGACCACCGGGTTCTGCCCTACGGCGAAGAGGGCAGCGAAGGCCTTGAACAGATCGAGGCCCAGCTCGAACAGGCCGGGGCCATCATCCTGGCTTTTCCCCTGTACAACTACAACATAAACTCCTCGCTCAAAGCCCTCATCGAGCACTGCGGCGCCTGTTTCGAGGACAAGGTGGTGGGGCTGATGACGGCCGCGGGCGGGCGCTCCAGCTATATGAGCGTTTTTTCCGTGGGCCAGAGTCTGATGTTGGACTTCCGTTCCTGGATCGTGCCGCGCTATGTGTACGCGGTGAGCGATGATTTCGGCGCGGAGAGCATCGCCAGTCCAGAGGTGCGCCGCCGGGTGGAGCAGTTGGTGGAAACCATCCACCGCACTGCCTGGCAACTCCAGCTGGAACCGCCGGGCGGCTAGCCATGGCAGAACCCAGAGATCCATCCCCGGCTCAAAAACGGCGTGCCGTCCTCAAGAAGCAGGTGCGCCATCCCTACATCACCGGCCAGGAACTCAAAGGCCCGGCATCTGCCCCTGCCCCCGCTGATTCCGCAGACCCCAAAAAAGCCCCGCCTCCTGCCTGATCCCCTTGTCTGGGCGCCCCTGGGCAGGCTATATTATCACCCGGTTGGACCAGCTCTAACTCCCAGTTAAAACGATGTTTGTGATTTTTCCCTCCACAGGTGTTTCCCCTCCTGCCCCAGCGGGGGGGGGCTCGACCCGGGCATGATCAGAGAATTCTACCGCGACCGCACCTTGTTGGTCACCGGAGGCACCGGCTTTCTGGGCCAGGCCCTGGTGGCCAAGATCCTCCGCGATCTGCCCCAGGTGCGCAGGATCTACCTGCTCATCCGGCCCCGCAGACAGCCGGAAGGGCGGGTGATCTCAGCGGCCGAGCGCCTCGAAGAGGAGTTGCTGGCTTCCAGCGTGCTGGCAGGTTTTAGAGCCGCCGATCCCAGGGGCTTTGCCGCGCTGCGCGCCAAGGTGGAGGCGGTGAGCGGGGACGTGACCCTGCCCGGCCTGGGCCTCGATCCCCGGGTGCGCGAGCAACTCCTCGGGGAAGTGGACCTGATCTTCAACAGCGCGGCCACCGTAGTCTTCGACGAGCCGCTCGACGTGTCGCTGCGGCTCAATGCCCTGGGCCCCCTGAGCCTGCTGGAATTCGCCCGCCAGTGCCGGCGGCCGGTGGTCTTTGTCCACGTCTCCACCGCCTACGTCAACGGCCAGCTCCCCGGCCGCATCGCCGAGGAAATGCTCCCCCCAAACCGCACCATCCGGCAGTTGATGGAGGGCCAGACCGGCGGGGCGCCCTTCGACCCTGAAGCGGAGGTGGCCGACTGCCAGCGCTATTGCCAGGGCATCGACGCCGAGGCGGTCAGCCCGCAGCGCCGCCAGGCCTGGCGGCGCCAAATCTTGAGACAAAGCCGCAGCCGCAGCCTGTCGGAGAAGCGCCTGGAGCAGCTGGTGGAGGACCGCAGCCGCCGCTGGCGGGAGCGGCAGCTGGTGGAGGAGGGCATGCGGCGGGGCAAGGCCTACGGGTGGAACGACGTGTACACCTTCACCAAGGCCCTGGGCGAAAGGCTGCTGGTGCGCCGGCGGGAGGGCGTGCCCCTGGTCATCGTGCGCCCCAGCATCATCGAGAGCAGCCTGCAGGACCCAGAGCCAGGGTGGATCACCGGCCTGAAGGTGGCCGACCCGCTCATCGCCGCGTACGGGCGGGGCCTGCTGACCGATTTTCCGGCGCGGCCAGAGATGGTCATCGACATGATCCCCGTGGATCTGGTGGTCAATGCCACCCTGGCCGCCGCCACTCAGGCCCACCGGCAGGAGGTGAAGATCTTCCAGGTGGCTTCCAGCGCCGACAACCCGGTCCGGCTCTCCACCCTGGTCAACTACGTGCACGGCTATTTCCAGCGCCATCCCCTGCGCGACCGGGAGGGGAAGGAGCCCCAGCTACCGCGGTGGACCTATCCGAGCCTGCGGCGTTTCCACCTGATTTTCGCGCTCAAGTACCTGTGGCCAGTGCGGGCCAAGGAGTGGGTGATGGACCGCCTGCCCTCGGCCTGGGTGCCCCAGGTCCAGAGAAGGCTGACCGCCAGTCTCAAGGTGCGGCTCAAGCGGCTGCTCTACTACACCGATATCTACCACCCCTACACCAATCTGGGCTGTTATTTCGAGGCCTTGCGCACCCGCGAGCTTTTCGTGAGCTTGCCGGCCGAGGAGCAGCGCCTCTTCGGGGTGGACAGCCGGCGCATCGACTGGGAGGAGTACATCCAGCGCATCCACCTGCCCGGGTTGCGCAAGCACGTGCTCAGGGAGGAGCCGGGGGACGAGGCGCTCTTCCGCGAGGCGCCAGAAGAGGCCGGGGCCGAGGAGGAGCGCTGGCAGGCCGAAGGCCAGATCCAGACCATCCCGGACCTGCTGCGCTGGGCCGGGATGCGCTACGCCGGCAGGGTGGCCTTCCAGATCCGCCGGGAGGGGAAGTGGGAGCGCCTCAGCTACCGCGAACTGCTCCTGCAGGTGGAGGCCATGGCCCGCCGCTGGCAGGAGCGGGGCCTGGAGTCGGGGCAGCGGGTGCTGCTGTGCGCCGCTAACGGCCCCGATTGGGTGGTGGCCTATCTGGCCGCCTCCACCCTGGGGCTGAGTGTGATCCCGCTCGATCCGCAGACCAGGCCCGGGGAACTGTGGGAACTGGCGCAATTCGCCGGAGTGCGGGCGCTGCTGACGGTGGAGGCGATCTGGCGGGGCTTGGAAGACAGCGGACCGGCAGGGATCGAGGGACTCAATATCATGCGGGGCGGCCTGCCCTTTGGCACTGCCGGCGGAGAGCTCCAGGTTCCGGCTGGGGAATGGCAGGCCCCGCAGGTGGAGGCTGGGATGACGGCCTCGATCCTCTTCACCACCGGCACCGCGGTGGCTCCGCGCGGAGCCCTGCTCAGCCACCGCTGTTTTATCGCCGATCTGCTGGCCCTGGCCGAGGTGCAGCGGCTCTACGAGACCGACCAGATGCTCTCCCTGCTGCCCCTGCACCACGGGCTGGAATTCACCGGGGGCCTGCTGATGTCGCTGTGGGCAGGGGCCACCACCACCTATCTGGAGACCCTCAACAGCCGCGAGATCCTCCAGGCCATCCGCACCACTGGCACCACGGCGCTTTTGGCCGTGCCCAGGCTGCTCAAGATCCTGGCCGACCGCATCCTGCGCCTGGAAGGAGGGGGCGGTGCGCCTCCTTCCAGCCTGCGCAGCCTGCGGCTGATCGTCTGCGGCGGGGCGCCGCTGGATCCCGAACTCTTCGACCTGTACCAGCAGCGTTTGGGGATCACCCTGCACGAGGGCTATGGGCTGACCGAGGCCGGTCCGATCGTGGCCGTCAATCCGCCGGGCAAGGCCCGCCGGGCTTCGGTGGGGCAGGTGCTGCCCGGGCAGGAGGTGCGCATCGCCGCCCCCGGGGCCGGCGGGGTGGGGGAGATCCTGTTGCGGGGCCCCAATCTGATGGCCGGGTACCTGGACCAGCCCGAACTGAGCGCCGAGGTGCTGCGCGAGGGCTGGCTGCACACCGGGGATCTGGGGTACCTGGATGCCGAGGGATATCTGCACCTCACCGGCCGCAGCAAGGACCTGATCGTCACCGGCGCTGGCAAGAACGTGTACCCAGAAGAGGTGGAGTCGCTGTACCGGGAATTACCCCACGTCGCCGAACTCGGGGTGGTGGGGGTGCGTTCGGCCCGCACCCTCAGCGAGGAGGTGCACGGGGTGGCGGTGCTCGAAAGGGCCAGCGCCGAGGCCGGGGAGGAAGCGCTCAAGCAGCGGGCTTACCAAATCTCCAGCGCCCTGCCCAGCTACCAGCGCATCCAGCGCCTGCACCTGTGGCGGCGGCCCCTGCCGCGCCGGGACGACGGGGAGATCGACCGCCGGGCCCTGGCTGCCCAGCTGCAGGGGGAGCGGCACCTGGTGAGCGAGCGCATCGATGTGCCGCCCTGGGAGCGCCAGGTGTACCAGCAACTCTCCCGCATCACCGGTCTGACCGCCGGCGAGGTGATGGTCCAAAGTGGGGTCCCCCTGGACACGCTGCTCGATTCGCTGATGGAGGTGGAGTTCGCCGCGCTGCTGGAGCAATGGTCGGGCACGCCCCTGGAGGGGCTGGTCCGCCATCACCGCACCCTCAGGGAGGTTTTGGACACCCTCAGGCCCGTCCTGGAAGGGCGGGAATGGGAGGGTGGGGTGGAGGAGCCCTACTGGTCCAGGGTGCTGGGCGCTACCGGAGTCTGCGGCAAGCCCAGGAACACCTTGCTCCAGTGGGTGTTCTGGAGAACCGGCGGGCCGCTGTTGGGGAGTTATCTCTCCCTCGAATGTGATGGCCTGGAACACCTGCCCCAGGACCGGCCCTACCTGATCGCCGCCAACCACCTCAGCCATCTGGATGCCCCTTGTCTGTTGCTGGCCCTCAAGGACCACGCCGCGGGGTTGAGCCTGGCGGTGCCCAGGGGGTACGCGCAGCAGCCGGGCCTGAGGAACCGGCTGATCCGCGCCCTGCTCAACGCGGTGCCCGTGGACCGCCGGGAGGGGTTCGCCGAGAGCCTGGGCCGGATGCGGCAGGCCCTGGACCGGCGCCGCCCCCTGCTGGTCTTCCCGGAGGGCAGCCGCGCTGCGGGCGGGAGATTGCAGCCCTTCAAACCCGGGGTAGGTCTGCTGGCCCTGGAACTGGGAGTGCCGGTGGTCCCGGCGCACATCCGGGGCACCTACGAAGCCCTGCCCAAGGGCAACAGACGCCCCAAACGCCAGCCGGTCCACCTGCGTTTTGGCGCCCCGCTGGAGGTGGAACCCTACGCGGCGCGCCGCCCACAGTTGAGCAGTTACGAAGTGTACCGGGAAATCGCCGAAGCCCTGCACCGCCGCATCGAGGCCCTGGGGGCTGGCGCCTAGAAAGGGAGGATGCATGTATCCATTTCTCTTTGAGATCGGCTCCTTCCGCCTGCCCACCTTTGGGCTGATGGTGGCGCTGGGCTTTCTGGCGGCGCTGTGGGTCCTGCAGCGGGAACTGCCTCGCAAGGGTTTTGACGCGGAACTGGGTTCCTCGATCATCACCGCCGGGATGATCGGCGGCCTGGTGGGGGCCAAGCTCTATTTTGTGCTCTTCGAGATGCCCGGGGCCACCTGGAAAGAGACCTTCGCCGCGCTCTTCTCGGGGAGCGGGCTGACCTGGTACGGGGGTTTTGCGGTGGCCGCCATCGCCATCTATGCGATCATAAAGAAAAGGGGGGTGCCCTTTCTGCCCATCGCCGACGCCGCCGGCATGGCCCTGGCCATCGGCTACGCCATCGGCCGCATCGGCTGCCAGCTGGCCGGCGACGGGGACTACGGGGTGCCCACGGACCTGCCCTGGGGCATGGCTTATCCCGACGGGGTGGTGCCCACCCTGGAGAAGGTGCATCCGGCGCCGGTGTACGAGACCCTGCTGGGCCTGGCGACCTTTGCCCTCCTGTGGCAGCTGCGCACCAGGCTGCAGATCCCCGGCCAGCTTTTCAGTCTGTACCTGGTGCTGGCCGGAGCGGCGCGTTTCGCGGTGGAGATCATCCGCCTCAATCCGGATGTCCTATGGGGGCTGAGCGCGGCCCAGTTGATCAGCCTGGTGATGATCGCGGCAGGTATAGGTTTGGGAATCAGATTATGGAGGATAGGGGCGAATCACGATTCGCCCCTACAGGGTACGCCCCTATGACCGAAAACACTCGGTACCCCCGGATCTCCAGCTTCAAGCAGGTGGGGGATTTCCGTCGGCACGTGGCCGGCCTGGGCCTGGCTCTGGAGTGCGAGGACCAATTGCTCAAGGCGCCCGAATCGCCCCTGTCCTGGCCCCTGGAGGTGGAGGGCCGGCGGGTGGGCAACCGCTTCGCCATCCAGCCCATGGAGGGCTGGGACGGCACCGAGGAGGGAGACCCCAGCGAGTTGACCCGCCGGCGCTGGAGCAATTTCGGGCGCAGCGGGGCCAAGCTGATCTGGGGGGGTGAGGCCTTTGCCGTCTGCCCGGAGGGCAGGGCCAATCCCAACCAGTTGCTGGCCAAGGCTGAGGGCATGGCCGAACTGCGCCAGGTGCTGCTGGAGACCCACGCCCGCGAGTGCGGCGATACCGGAGATCTGTTGCTAGGCATCCAGCTGACCCACTCGGGGCGCTTCTGCCGGCCGACCAAGGGCAAGGGCATGGCCCCGGCCATCCTCTACCGCCATCCGGTCCTGGACCGCAAGTTCGGGCTGGGGCCCGATTATCCTTTGCTGGAAGACGGGTACATCGAGGAGTTGATCGGCAATTACATCGAGGCTGCCTGCGCCGCCGCCGACGCGGGGTACCACTTCGTCGACCTCAAACACTGCCACGGGTACCTGGGCCACGAGTTCCTCAGCGCCCGCACCCGGCCGGGGAAGTTCGGCGGCTCCCTGGAGAACCGCACCCGCTTCTGCCGGCAGATCGTCGAGGGCCTCCGCGCCCGCCGGCCCGGCCTGCTCGTGGGGGTGCGGCTGAGCGCCTTCGATCTGGTGCCCTTCTGTCCGGACCCGGCGCTGACCGAAGGGAAGAAGCTGGGCCCGGGGATTCCCGAATCCCACCCCTTGCCCTACGAGTGGGGATTCGGGCTGCGCCCCGGCGACCCGCTCAGCATCGACCTGGAGGAGACCTGCCAGTTCATCGAACTCCTGGGCCAGTGGGGGGTGAGATTCCTCAACCTCTCCTGCGGCAGCCCGTACTACAACCCGCATATCCAGCGGCCCGCCCTCTTCCCACCCTCCGACGGGTACCAGCCGCCCGAGGACCCGCTGGTGGGGGTGGCCCGCCAGCTGGACACGGTGGCCAGGATCAAGGCACGCTTCCCGGACCGGGTCATCGTCGGCACCGGGTACACTTATTTACAAGAGTACCTGCCCCAGGTGGGCCAGCACTACGTGCGCCGGGGGCTGGTGGATTTTGTGGGACTGGGGCGCATGGTGCTCTCCTATCCCGAACTGCCCGCCCAGGCGCTGGGGCAGGGCCGGCTGGACCGCCGGCGCCTCTGCCGCACCTTCAGCGACTGCACCACGGCCCCGCGCCAGGGACTGGTCTCGGGCTGTTTTCCTCTGGACCCCTTCTACAAGGAGCGAGAGGAAGCCCGGGTGTTGAAAGAACTCAAATCCGGAGGCTAGCCATGCCCAAGGTCTTTTTGCCCGAGATGAGTTTCGCCGAGGTGGAGGACCTCCTCGACCAGGTGCAGCTGGCCATCATTCCCACTGGCAGCAACGAGGGGCACGGCCCTCATCTGCCCCTCAAGGTGGACGCGGCCACCTCCACCTACGTGGCCTGCAGGGCGGCCGAGGCGCTCTATCCTCAGATTTTGGTGACCCCCTGCCTGGCGGTGGGGCACTCGCCCCAGCATCTGGAGTTCCCCGGCAGCATCACCCTGCGCTGGGAGACCCAGGTGCGGGTGCTGATGGATTATTGCCACTCGCTCAAGGGGTACGGGATCAGGCACTTTGCCCTGGTCAACGGCCATGGCAACAACATGGCGGTCAATGCCCAGGCCGCCCGCCAGATCACCGAGGGACTCGGGGTGAAGGTGGCGTCCTTCGCCTACTGGGAAACCATCGATCGCGAGGCCATCGCCCAGATCAACGAGGGCCGGCACTATCCGGGGCACGCCGATGAGTTCGAGACCTCGATGATCCTGCACATCTGCCCGGAGCACACCCGCATGGACCGGCTGCACGAGATCGAGGACAAGTACGGGCTCTTCGGTCCGGGGCCGCAGGTGTTGCCCGGGCACCAGTTCCTGGCCAGCACCACCTTCACCCAACGGGGATTGCGGGACCGGCTGCGCTGCGACGTGGCGACGGATAATTACAAGCTGGCCAGCGCCGAGAAGGGGGCCAAGTTCGCGGCGCTGGCCGTGGAGGGGGTGGTGCGGTACTTGCGGGACTTTATCGGGAATGTGAAAGTCGAATAAGTAGCTGGAGTACGCCGGGCGTCGGGGAGCGACCCGCTCCGACCTCTCCCCAGGCGCGTCCCGCCGCACCCCAACGTATGGGGTGCGGCGCAAGAAGCGCTACCCTCCCCCAAGACCCAACCCCCGCAACGCCCCATACGTTGGGGCGTTGCGCCTCGCTCGCTCTGGCT
>JACPJE010000178.1 GCA_016187725.1 Candidatus Latescibacterota bacterium | reverse complement strand
GCGCAGGCCGTAGTGGGTCTGGTGCAACTGGGGCGGATCCTCAGCTAAAACACCGATCAGAATAGGAAAGACCAGCTCAATTCTTGTTCCTCGGAATATCTATTCCCCTGGCCGCTGCATCTCTGCAGTGGTGTACCCGCCATCCCCAGGTAGCGGCCACCATCCCCGGGGCCCGCACCCCCGAGGAGGCGCGCGAGAATACCCTGGCCGGTCAGGTGGCCATTCCAGACGCTTTCTGGAAGGACCTGGAGCCCCTGGTGCAGCACTGGGAGAGCGGGGTGGACAGGTGAGCCTGGGCCGTGTCGGCCCGTTCCCGAATGCTTGCGCAGAGGATCAGATGATCGTCGACTCCCACGTCTACTGCTTTGAACCGGCGGATTCCCCGGCCGGCCACGCCAGCGGGGCGGAGCACCTGCGCTGGCTGCAGGCGGCCCATGCCGGCCACCACCAGCCGGCTTGGCGCATCCGCGACCGCGCCCCAGTCTCCTCGCGCCCCCTCGACCCGGAGGGCCGCCACGAGCTGGCCCATCTCCCCGAGGTGCATTTCCGCGTTGACCGCCAGCGAGGCCGGGTGGTGTGGACTGCGGAGGGTGAGGACTGCACCAAGCAGTTCTACCCTCCCAACCTGCGCGACCTGGAGTACACCCCCCACAGCCTGATCGGGGAGATGGACTACGCCGGGGTGGATGTGGCCCTGCTGCACACCGACCCCATGCTGGGGCGCGACAGCGCGTACCTGGGGGAGTGCGTGCGCCTCTACCCGGAGCGCCTGCGCGCCATGGCCCCGGTGGACGAATGGCGCATCCGCACCCAGACCGACGAGGTGATCGGGGAGTTGAGCACGGCCATCGAGGTCCACGGCCTGCACGCCATCAAATTCATCCCGCCCCTGGCCTACCTGGACGGCCCGGCGGCCTGGGACGACGGGGGGTACCGGCCCTTCTGGGAGGCGGCACTCTCCTTCGGGGTGCCGGTCTTTTTCACTTTGGGGACTGGACCCGACGAGTTGTCGGGCCGGGAGCAGTCGCCGGCCCAGCAGCGCCAGGGTTATCTCGACGAGCTGGTCATCCTGAAACGCTGGATGGAGCGCTACCCCGAGGCAATGTGCAGCTTGACCCACGGCTTTCCCTGGAGGGCCTTTCTGCAGGGAGGCCGCATCGAGCTGCCCGAGGTCACCTGGGAGCCCTTCACCCATCCCCATCTCCACCTGGAGGTGTGTTTCCCGGTGCGGCTGGGGGATCTCTTCGACTACCCCTACCGCCAGGTGTGGCCCACCCTGGCCGAACTGGTGGAGCGCCTCGGTGCCGGGCGCCTGCTGTGGGGCACGGACATGCCCTTCCAGAACCGCTTCTGTACCTACTGCCAGTCGCGTGCCTGGATCGAGCGGTACTGCGATTTCCTCGGCCCCGAGGAGATCGCGGCGATCATGGGCGGGACCGCCGCGCGCCTGCTGGGGATTAGGGTTGCACCTGGTTGAAAAGGAGCAAATCATGCGCAAGCTCGAAGACCTCATCATCTATCAGGACGAGCAGTTCTACGCCGCTTTCCCCTCGGTGGTCGCACGTCCTGACGGGGAGGTACTGGTGGCCTTCAGGCGGGCCCCTGAGCGCCGCCGTTTCGGCGCCCCGGGTTGCACCCATGCCGACCCCAACAGCTACCTGGTGCTGGTGCGCTCGCGCGACCTGGGGCACAGCTGGTCGGCCGAGCCGGAGCTGATCTACGCCCACCCCTTTGGCGGCTCGCAGGACCCCTGCCTGCTGGAATTGGACGACGGGACCCTGCTGGTCGCCAGCTATGCCTGGATGCTCCTGCCAGAAGAAGGGGTGGGGCGCGCCGAATCCCATTCGCTGCACCAGGTCTTCGGCTGGAAGTTCACCTTCCTGGACGGATATCTGATGAGATCCTACGACGCGGGGCGTACCTGGGAGGGGCCCATCCTTTTATGAAACTGTCGGTTTCATCCGCTCGGGGTCGACCCCAGGCCGATGAGGAACTCTTATGAAACTGTCGGTCCACCGATGGACAACTATTACGCGCCCAACAGGAGGGAAAGAGCTTGAACCAGTGGATAGCGGACAGGCTCGAAAAAACTGGCTGAGGGACAATATTTATGACTGATATCCCGTGGCCCACGCACTGGCCTGCCTACGCATCGCCGCCGATGCCCTTGCCAAAACCGGCGCCAGGCTGGCTACCCGTCTGTCGGGCTCCGCGTTGACGGGGTAGGACTTGCACCTACTGGACCGCTAACCGAATTTCTTGAATGGATCTCCCCCTTCAATCCCATCGGACCCGCATTGCCTGGCCGCTCCAGGGGCGACTATTTAAAGAAACTCTCAGCACCATGAAGCCCGAAGCGATCTGGTACCCAGGAACAGCTTCCCATGTGTACCTGGTGCGGCAGTTGGTCCTGTCAGCAGCCGTGGCCCAGGGCTGGCTGGAGTGCGCCGCCAGCGGGCCGTACCAGCTCTACCTCAAGGGCCAGCTGGTGGGCCGGGGCATGGGAGCCACGCTCACCGGGCGGCCGATGTGGGAACGCTTTGAGCTGGGGCAGGGGCTGGAACCGGGAGCGCCCCCGCTGGTTGTCCTGGCCGCCGCGGGACAGGGACTGGGATGGTTTGCGGCCGGCGGCGAACTGAGCTATGACCAGGGGGGGCGCCTCGAGCTGGCCACCGGCAGGCCCTGGCAGGCGGCCAGGGCCGTGGAGTGGGAGGAGGGTCCGGGGGGGAGCGAGCGCTGCTGGCCGGCGGCAGGCGGTGAGCGCCCCTGGGGCGACGCGGCCGTGGTCGCGGGGGCGCCGATCCCCGGCCAATGGGCTCCCTGGCCGGTCGTCGCCCACCCGCTCTGGGCGCGCAGTGTGGCGGTCTTCGGCGAGGTGGCGGCCGGGGGCGAGTTGGACTTTGTCACTGAGCCGGGGCCCCTGCGCCGGGGCAAGTGCGTCCACCGCGAGGGTCTGCTGCGGCCGGGGAAGAGCTGGACCCTGGTGCAGACCCGCGATCCGGCACAGGCCCTCTTCCTGGTGCTCGACTTCGGCCAGCAGCACAGCGGGTTCCCCTGCCTGCGCCTGCGGGGCGGGCGGGGCGGCCTGGTCGAACTGGGTTTCGCCCGTTTCTGGGGGCAGCTCGACAGCCGCTTGAGCTACGGCTGCGGGCAGGGGGTGCAGGAGTGGAGCGGGTTGCGCCTGCGCACCTGCCGCTACCTGGTGGTGCGCCTGAGCCACTTCGAGGAAGAGGTGGAAATCGACTGCCTGAGCCTGGCCGGCCGCCGGGTCGAAGTGGAGGGGCGCGGGGAACTGGCCGCCACTCCGGTGCTGGAGCAGGTGTGGGAGACTGGGCAGCGCACCCTGGCCGCCTGCCGCCAGGAGGTCTACTACTTTCCGGGAGGACAGCGGTATGACTGGCTGCGGGCCCACGCCCTGGCCCTGGACGACTACTATCTGAGCGGGGATACCCGCACCATGGGCGCGGCTCTGGCCGGCGCCGCTCCCGCAGCGGAGGACTGGTTCCAGCAGCTGGCCTATGTGCTGGCCCTGGAGGCCTACCATCTCCAGGTGGGCGAGCGGGACCAGGTGGCCCGGTGGTTGCCCGCGGCCCTGGAGCGCCTGGCGGCCTGCCGGCAGCAGGCCGGGGGAGAGGGGCTGCTGCCGGGCAGCGCGGAGTGGTCCGCCCCGGCCCTCAACGCGCTCTGTGCGGGGGCCTTGGCGGCAGCGGGGCGGTTGTGCCGCTGGCAGCGCGACAAGGCCGCGGCCCAGCGCTGGGAGGGGGAAGGCCGACAGCTGCGCCGCGCCCTGCGGCAGCTCTGGGACCAGGAGCCCCCGGGCGCCGAAGACCGCTGGGCCCACGCCCTGGCCCTTCACTTCGGCCTGGCAGCGCCTGAGCCGCAGGAGGACTGGATGCGCCGGTTGGCCACGGCCGGATTGCTGGAGGCCTTCTACCTGGAAGGCGGGTTGTGGTGGCAGGGGGCGGGAGCCAGGGCCCTGGAGTACCTGGAAATCAAATGGGGCAGACTGGCCGAGCGGGAAGGGGTGACCTGGGGGGAGAAGAGCCCTGGCGCCGAGGTGCTGCCCGGCCCCGAGTACTATCTGGGATCGCAGGTCCTGGGGGTCAGGCCAGGGGCCCCGGGGTATCAGGTCCTGGAGATCCGCCCGCCCGCTCTGGCGCTGGGGCGGGTCCGGGGGAAGGTGATGACCGGGCGGGGCGCGGTGGCGGTGGAGTGGCAGCAGAGCGAGGAGCGCTTCTGGCTGGAACTAAACCTGGAAAGGCCGGGCGACACGCAGTTGTGGCTGCCGCGCCTGGGCCGGCGCTTTCCAATGGCCAGCCTCAACGGCGAGACCCTCTGGCGCAACGAGAAGATGTACCCCAACCCCCTGGTGCAGCAGATCAGCGCCGAAGCAGAGCACCTGATCCTGTTCTTCGCGGCGGGGGGACGGTACGAGGTGGAGGTGGAATGAGGGGATGGCTGCGCCCGGGCTCTACTATCTCTCCCGGCCTTCTGCCGCCCCTGCAGCAGGCGGCCACCCGCTGCTGGTGCTGCTGCACGGGTACGGCAGTGACGAGCGCGACCTGATGGGCCTGGTGCCCTACCTGGACCCGCGCTTCGAGGTGGTCAGTGTGCGGGGCCCCCAGGCGCTGGAAATGGGCGGCTATGCCTGGTTTGCGGTCCAGTTCACCCCCTTTGGGCTGGTGCTGGACCACGCCCAGGCCCAAGAGACCCGCAGGCAGCTGGAGGCCTGGCTGGAGGCCCTGGTCGCCGCGCCGGGGGTGGACCGGGGGCAGGTCTTTCTGCTGGGCTTCAGCCAGGGGGCCGGCATGGCCCTGGGCGCGGCACTGCACCGGCCCGAACTGGTCGCCGGGGTAGCTTTTATCAGCGGCCTGGTGGTCCCGCAGATGATCCCTGCCGGCGACCTGGAAAAACTGCGTGCCCTGTCAGTGCTGATGGTCCATGGGCGCCATGATCCCCTCATCCCCATCCAGCAGGGCCGCGCCTCCCGCGCCCTGCTGGAGCAACTGCCGCTGTGCCTGCGCTACCGGGAATACGAGATGGGACACGAGATCAACGCGGAATGCCTGGAGGAGGTGCGCGGGTGGCTGCAGGAGGGCCTGAGCCCCGTGACCGCCGGAGGTCAGCGATGAAGGGGCGGTGCTGCAGTTCGGCGCTGGTCTGGGCCGGGATCTGCCTGCTGCTGGGCGGCTGCACCCACCGGGGGCCCCGGGTGCCAGAAGAGCCCAGGCAGCGGGTGGCGGTGGAGCAGCGGGCCCGGACCCTGGCCCAGGCCACGGCTCAGCCCCAGCCTTCATCCCAGCCCGATACCCTGGTGCTGGAGAGCATCTACTTCGACTACCGCAAGGACCAGCTCCGCCCGGACCAGCAGAAGGTGCTGCTGCGCCACGCCGAGCGGTTGAAAGCCCGGCCCGAGGTGAGGCTGACCCTGACCGGTCACTGCGACGACCGGGGCACCCCGGAGTTCAACAAAGTCCTGGGCGCCAAGCGGGCCGAGCGGGTCATGGAGTTCCTGGTCGAACAGGGGATCGCCCCGGAGCGGCTCAAGACCCTCAGCCTGGGAGAAGAGCAGCCCGTGGACCGGGGGAGGAGTGAAGCTGCCCGGGCCAGGAACCGGCGGGTGGAGTTCGCCATCTCTCCCCTTCCATAGGTTTTCAGCCGTCCAGCAACTGGCGCACCCGGCGGACCAGGTCGCCCAGCTTGAGGGGTTTCTGCAAGACCTCGTCGGCGCCGGCATACTGGGAGGCCTCGACTGCGTACCCGGTGAACAGCACCACCTTCGGCCTGGGGGCCAGCTGGCGCAGGCGCTCCAGCACCTCCAGTCCCGACATCCCCGGCATGGACAGATCCAGCAGCACCAGGGCGATGCGCGCTCCCTCCCGCTGCAGAATCTCCAGGCCCTCCGCCCCGTTTTTCGCTTCCTGAATCCGGTAGCCGGCCTTCTCCAGGCCGCGGCTCAGGGTCCGCCGCACCAGTTCTTCGTCGTCGATCAGCAGCAGGGTCTCCGTGCCCCTGGCCACCGGCACCTGCTCCGGGACCTGGGCTGCCGCCTCCCCGAGCGAGGCCAGGGCCGGCAGATAGAGCGAGAAGGTGGTGCCGGCCCCCGCCTTGCTGTCACAGGTGATCCGGCCCTGGTGTTCCTGGACAATGGCGTAGACCGTGGCCAGGCCCAGGCCGGTGCCCTTGCCCACCGGCTTGGTGGTGAAAAAGGGTTCGAAGATGCGGGCCTGGGTGGCCTCATCCATGCCCACGCCGTTGTCGCTGATCTGCAGGCGCAGATAGGCGCCTTTATTATCTAGATCTGCAGGCAGGCCCCCGGGCAGGGCGAGCTGCAGGGCGACGCGGATGTGCGGCGCAGGGGTGTCAGCTGTTTCCAGGGCATCGCGGGCATTGATGAGCAGATTCAGCAGCACCTGTTCGAGCTGGCTGGAGTGGCCCTGGACCTGGGGGAGCTGGGGGACGATCCGGGCCTCCAGGTCGATGCGCTGGTCAAAGGTCTGGCGGCAGATGGCCAGGATATGCCCCAGCAGGGCGCCCAGGTCCAGGGCCTGGGGCTTGAGCGGGCCGGTAGGCCGGGCAAAGACCATGAGCTGGCGGACCATGTCGGCGGCGCGGCCGGCCGACGCTTCGGCATCGGCCAGGTGGGTTCTGAGGGAGGCGGGCACCTGGTCCTGGACCAGGTGCAGGTTGCCTGAGATCACCTGGAGCATGTTGTTGAAGTTGTGGGCGATGCCGGCGGTCAGCTGCCCCACGGCCTCCATCTTCTGCGACTGGCGCAGCTGGGATTCGAGCTGCTTGCGGGCGGTGATGTCGCGGGCGAAGGTGCAGACGTATTCCCGGCCGTCGAAGAACAGATACGTGGCGGCGATTTCCACCGGAATGAGCCGGCCGTCCTTGGTGCGATGGCGGGTCTCCGGGCTGCGGGGTTGAGCCTGGAGGCGGATCCGCTGCCAGGTTTTCTCCCAGGGTTCCTTGGGGAAATCCGGGTCGATGTCGGTGATGCGCAGGCTGGTCAGCTCCTCTCGGGTATAGCCCAGGCTGCGGCAGGCCGCCTCGTTGGCGTAGAAGAAACGGCCGTCAGGACCGAACCAGAAGACCGCCTCGCTGGTGTTTTCGATGGTGAACTGGGCCAGGCGCAGGGCGGTTTCGGCCTGCCGGCGCTCGGCGATCTCCCGTTCCAGCGACTGCAGGTGGCGCGCCCGCTCGATGGCCAGCACCGCCTGTTCGCCCAGCCGGGCCAGCAGTTCCAGGTCTCGCTGGGTGAAGGTGTGGGTCCCGCTGCGCACGGCCAGGGTCCCCAGCACCCGGTTCTCCAGCCGCAGGGGTACGGCCGCGCCGCTGGCCCGCTCCGCGCTCTGCGCCGCTTGTTCGAGCAGTGCCCGGTTCTCGGGCCGCAGCCCCTGGGTGAAGGGATTGTGGTCCTGGCCGTAGAGT
>JACPJE010000177.1 GCA_016187725.1 Candidatus Latescibacterota bacterium | reverse complement strand
GTCGAGTAGCCTCGGCCAGTTGCCCGGCCGAGGCCCTCGCCAGATCCGGACTTGGAGATTTCCACCATCCGGCTCTTCCGTGGATACGGCTCGCGGTTGTGCCGCTACCTTCCCGAGTTGCGGTGACATGATCCCCAACGTCGAAGCATTGGTCATGGTTCCCTCGGTGAAGTTCGTATCCACACGGGCTGACTTCGCTCCGCCGGGTCCGGGCGCCACCCCGTTCCCCGACCTCGTCGCTACTCCTCAGCCCTCCGACTCCCCTGCTCCTTCGGTCGCCGCTCTGGTTCCCCTCGCGCACGACCTACCACCAAGACGGAGACTTGTTCTGAACCGGCCTGGCCTGCCTCCGTCAACGCCAGGCGCGTGGGAGCCTGGTCACCGGCGCTCCCTACCACCGGTTGCACTTTGTGGAAAGACAGGGGTCTCCCAGGTTACCGGGCGATCCCTTTGCGCACGTGCCACGGTCACACACCCCGCCGGGAGGAGCATCCCCTCGCCCCCTATCGCTGGATACTCCTGCGGTCTTCAGCGTCACGAACCGCCTGGACTCCCGGAATTCACAGTATTTTCGAGGCCGGTCTCCCGTGGCCCACGCGCTTGCCTGCCTACGCATCGCCGCCTCCGTTGCCGGAACCGGCGCAAGGCTGGCTACCCGCCTGCCGGGCTCAGCATTGGCGGGGTAGGACTTGCACCTACTGGATCGCTAACCGCATTTCCTGAAGGCTTCTTCTCCTTCATTCCCAACGGACCAGCATTGCCTGGCCGCTCCTCGTGATCTACTGATTATGACTCTTCCCCTCGGGCGTAGAGCAACAAGCGCACCCTATGCCCTTCGGGACCGTCGAAATGTGCAATCTCCCTCAACCAAGGAGGCAAACAACTCAGCGCATCAAACCACTCTGGCCGGCTGCTCTTGAAATATCGATTATCTACAACCAGAACTACAGATTCAAAGCCCTGGAGACACCCCTTTAGGCCTTCCAGCCCTGATTGGGCCGGCGGCCAGATCTGAGGCAGCCCGGCATAGTATGCGACAAATGGCTTGCGATCCATGACTGATATGTTGCCTCTTGCATTGGCCTTCAACCAGATCCCCGCCTGATGCTCAGCGGCATCTGCGTCTAGACGGTACAAGGGTCGCAAAGCCTCGGGGAGCAAAAAAGACAAGCTAACAATGACTAACAGCCAACGTCGCCACCGCTCTGCTTGAGCAATGGCTAACCCTGCCACCCCTGATACCATGACGAATATCGTGTACCAGACGCGTGTTTCGAGAAGGAACACCAGCAGAGGCAAAGCTGTCAACATAGGGAACCAAAGCCAAGCCCCCAGCAGCCGGCCACGCCAGGCCAGGAACATCCCGATGGCAACCATAGCCAGCAATATTGGAGGCCAGCTCTCCCGTATAGCATAACGATGCACAAGGTATATATTGATGGCAGCGCGCCGCACCAGCGCCACGGCCCCTGGCAACGAACCCTTCTCTAAACCTTGTGCGCCAGCCTCGCGCAGCTGTTCTAGTTTGGCGCCGAAATCCGCTTCTCCAGTGGCCTGGGCTACGAGCAGATTTACTCCTTGTTTGGTGGCGATCTGCCACTTCCCTGTGTGCTCGTGCACCATGAGAATGTACGGCAAATAGATTAGCCCGGTCACCCCAACCAACAATATACCTACTCTGAGCTGCCGGCGCGCTGTAACAATTCCTCCTAAGGCACTCCAGAGCAAGACTTCTGGTTTCATCCACGCCACCGCTCCCCAACAAAGCCCCACCCCTCCACCCCAAATCCAACTCCCTCCCTTTTCCAGCCGTACCCACAGAGCAAAACCGGTGATTAGGCCGAGCAGGCTCAAGGGCTCGTAAAATACCCCACTGCCATATTGCACAGACAAAGGCCCCACTGCCAGCAACAGACAGGAAAAGCCTGCTGCCTCCTCACCAAAAAACCTACGCCACACAAACCATGCTGAAATTATGGCTAGGGCACCACTGAACACGGAAAGGTAGCATGCGATCTGCTCAAACGAACCTCCAAGCACTGCGTGTATAGCTACGATCAGCGCCGAGTAGCCTGGGGTAATAGCCACTGTGGGGTGAAACCAACTGCCTCCCGCCGCAATCTGCTCAGTTAGTTGGACAAAATACACCCCATCCGTATTGATACACCGAGGAACCTGGACAACCGCCAGGCGCAACGCCAACCCTATGGCCACCGCGACAGCGAGAACCAAGAATCCACGCTGTTTCGGTGCGTCAATCCTACCGCCGAGTTCCATCAGTTGTCCTCCTTGCCTCCCAGAATTTCACTAAGGCCCGCGGGCAGCAACGTTTTCACCTGGAGATCCAGCCGCGGAAATGCGCCCTGGCCAACGCCGAACACCGCGATGGGCGCTTTGCCCTGATTACCGACCGCCCCGAGTTGAGCGCCAAGGAGCTGCTCTGCCAGTACCGCACCAAGAATACCGCCGAATCCGCTTTTGCCACCATCAAAGGCCCCCTCAGCCTACGCCCCGTCTTTCACTACCGCCCCCAACGAATCAAAGCCCACGTCTTCATCTGCCATCTGGCCCTGTGCTTGCGCAACCTGTTGAAGCTGCTGCTACAGGCTAAAGACCTTGAGCTGACGCCGCACAAGGCGTTGAAAACGGTCAAACAGCTCCGGATTACCGAAGTCTACTTCCCCCAGATCGGAAACCTCTTCTGGAGTCTGAATCAGCTCGATCCCGAGGTGCAAGAAATCTTCGCGGCGGTGGGGCTGGATCCCCAACAATTCTTGAAAGCTAGTGGACTTAGCCCTCCATAAATCACCAGTGGCTAATTCTCAAACTCGGGATGGATGAGTTGCTCAGCTTTCGGGTACCTCCCAAACACCTTTGGTGACCTCAAACAGAACCTATCCCCGTTACAGGGCCATCACCAAAAGCGGTGGCGGTCCAAGAAGAACACCTGCTTCACGGCCGACCGCCTCCGACGACCTCCGCGTAGATCCGGACGGTATTGCGGGCGGAATCAGCCCAACCGAAACGAGTGTCGGAGAGCTGGCGGGCATAGATCCCCGCCCGGGTCAACCCCTCGGGATCCTGCAGGATGCGGATCAGCGTCTGCTGCAGGCCGGCCACATCCTCCTTGTCCACCAGCCAGCCGCTGCGGCCCTCCTCGATGCACTCGGGGAAGGAGCCCACCCGGGTGGCCAGCACCGGCCGGCCAAAGGAATAGGCCCACAAGAGCACCGCGCTCTGGGAAATCTCCCGATAAGGAAGCACTACCAGATCGCTGGCGCATACATAGGCAACGGCATGGGCGGTGCTCAGGTAGGAGAAGCGCAGTTCCAGATCCTCAGACCTCAGCCCCAGGGCCGCCGCCTGCCTTTCGTACTGGGCCCCTTCGCCGACCAGCACATGCCCAGCTACCACGAAGAGCGCCGCCGGGCAGGCCCGGCGCACCGGCCCCACCGCCTCGATGAGCAGATCGACGCCCTTGTACGGGCGCAGGGCCCCGAAGAAGAGCACCACCTGCGCCTGCGGGGGCAGACCCAGCTGCCGACGTGCGGTCTGGCGGTCCAACTCCAGGTCCCGGAAATGTTCGTAGTTTCCGAGTTCGACCACGTGCAACCGGCGCTTGTCCAGTTTGGGAACCATTTCCAGCAGTTGGCAGCGGTTCTGTTCCGAGTGGAGGATCAGGGCATCGGCCAGGCGGTAGTAGAGGCTATAGAGGGTCTTATCAAAGGATCGCGGCTCGTGGGGCAACACATTGTGCACCGTCATCACCACCCGGATACCCAACCATCGGCACAGGGCGAAGAGCAGCACCTCCTTGCGGGGGGCCAACAGGGACTGGATGTGCAGGATATGGGGCCGGCGCTGCCGCCAGCGCCACCACAGCCGGCCCAGGGTGCGCAGGTAGTTTTCCCGTCTGAACACGTGGACCAGGGGAAAGAGATGGGGCCTTTCCTTCAGCTCGTGCTGCTCGTGGGTCAACCATACCACGTCCAGCGGTTCGGCAGCCAGGGCGTTGCACAAGCCGTAGACATAGTGGTGGATGCCACCCCACCCACCGGTCTCCATCATCTCGACCCTGAGCCCTTCAGCCATCTGTTCTGCCTCGCACCAGTTCGAACGCGCTCAGGCGCATCAGCCCCAGGTCGGCCAGGAAGGAGACCAGGCAGCTGGAGGCCATGCCCAGAAAGGCCAGGGCCAGGCCTATTTTCTGTTGCAGGCTCACGCCGGGGCTACCTGTTCCCCCGGGTCCATCTTTGAGATGCTCACCACTATGCCCACCACCAGCCAAAAAGGCTCCATGATGCGGACGATGATGAAGGTGTTGGAACCCACCCCGTGGGCCATCAGTCCGACCAGACCGGCTACCGTTCCCATAGCCAACCCGCGGTAAAGCGGGTCACCGGCGTTGCGGAAGACTTGCATGCACACCTTGAAAGCCGTGTAGACGAGCAGGAAGAAGGTCACCAGTCCCAGAATTCCGGTCTCTACCATGACACGTGGGTACTGGGCATCCAGGAAACCGTAGCCGGTTACGCCAAAACCAAAGACCGGACTTTTGGCGACGTCGCTGAGCGCATTTTGCCAACTCATCACCCTCTCCGAGGTCGAGGTATCCAGCTTGACGGCGCCGACCCTCACCCGTGCCTGTTGAGTATCCCCTTGGTTGAAGGTGTAGGAAATGCGGTCCACGACAACTTGGGGCATCATGATCGCGCCTACCACCGCCAAGAGGGCCATCAGGCCAATCATCAACAACCGCCTCTTCTTGTAGAGAAAGACCAGCGCTAGGTACACCAGGGGCAGGCCCAGGTAAGAAGACCGCGACAAGGTAAAGAGGAAGGGGATAAGCATCACCACGATCAGCCCGATCAACAGCCAGCGATGATGGGCCTGGGGCAAGTTCATCGCCAACCCGGCCACTACCGCGCCCATGAATAACAGGTAGCCACCCAGGGTGTTGGGTTCGCCATTCTCTCCCTCAAAAGGGGCCGAAACCCGTTCCCCGCTGGGGATCTGGGCCATGGCCATGATGCTGACGACGAGGGCCGTCAGCATCATGGCGACGAGGTAGCGCTTGACCTGGGAGCGCTGGGAGGTGTAGTTGGCGGCGACGAAATAGACCACGAAGTACTCGATGTATTTGAGCACAAAGAAGAACCCGGTCATCCCGCTGACATAACCGAGGATGAGCCCTGCCCCAGTGGCAAAAACGCAGACCGTGACATAGTAGGCGATGGGGCGGTTGAGCGGGGTGTCGCGCACCAGGCCCAGATCCTTGTGCACTGCCATACGCACCAGCCAGGCAAAAATCAGCACCACCAGCAGCAGATCCTCAGTGCGCAGGGTCACCCCCCGGCTGGCGGTGGTCGCGCTGGAACCCCCTAGGCCGCCGATTATGAACTCGGGGGAGAGCAGCATGGAGAAGATCAGGACGTAGATGCTGGCTTCGGTGTTGACCAGGCAGACGATGAAGATCACGATCCCGGCGACCAGGCCGATGCTCATCAGGAAGGGGGTCCTGGCCAGGGCGGTAGCGAGGGCCAGGCAGAACACCGTGATAACCAGGAAGAAGGTGGTATGGGACTGGTAAGTGAAGTCGCGGGTCCGGGTCCGGGTCCGGTGTCTGGGCGCAGTAGGGGTTGTGAGCATAGGCCCTGAGGGTGAACTGAAAGGCGTCGCCGGCCAGGTTCAGCGCGGCACTACCCGCCCTGCCCCGCCGGCTTCGGTCTCTAGGAAGCGCTGTGCCGCCTCGGCGTTCTCAAAAGCGCCGGCTAACAACCTGGCCCCTGCATCTGCGAGGGGCTGCACATAAGCGCTCTCCCCCTTTTTGCCCAGATCCTTCAACGCCTCGCGGGCCTGGGCTGGGGTCGAAATACTGGCCAACTCAACCGTGTAGGGGAGGCGGAGGACTTTGTATTTTTCCAGCAAGCCCTGCTGCTGCAACTGCCCGGCGCGGCGGCGCGCTGCCGCGGAGCTGGAGAAACTCCCCACCAGCAGGCGCCGGTAGGGCTGGCCCTTCACCACCACCGGCGACAGGAAGGCTTCCAGATTCTTCGCTCTCAAGCGCTGCAAGGTGCGCGGTGCCCACTGGCTGTCGGGAGGATAGGAGGCCACATGGATGACATAGGGCTGCGGCTTTGCCCCAGCCTGGGCCGACGACGGGGTGGCGCTGCGCGCCGTCTTGGCGGGTGGCGCTGGAACCGGCGCCACGGTGGCCGGCGGTTCCTCTTCGGGAAGACTCTCGGGTGGGGCTTCGGCCTGCAAACCGGCCTCGCCTTCCTGGGCCAGGCCTTCCTCAGGGACTAGGGTGGTGTTTTCTTCTGGGATTGCGCCCTGGCGCGCGTTGCTCACTTCGGGAGAGCCGACTGGCTCCTGGACTGCAGGCGGCTGGGCCGGTGGCAAGGCCTGATCTTCTCTGAGAGGATAATCGGCGAGGAGGGGGATCATGCCCAGCGGTTTGGCCAGGTAACCGCTCTGCCACACCAGGCCCAGGCCCACCAGGAACAGGGACAAGGCAGCCACCACCGCGCTGCCGGCCCGGGAGTGCGGCTGATCCTGGTCCTCATCCTCGTCTTCGTCGCCCAGGTCCTCGGCCTCAGGGGCCGCCACAGCCTGCCCCTCCTCCTGGTTGGTCAGCCGGTTTTTCAGCTTGCGGAACCTATCCTCGACCTTCTCCCTGACGGTGCGCGGTCGACTCTTGGTCTCACTGCCGTACCCGTAATAAGAGTAGTAGCCCAGATCCTGGTACTCGGCGCTCACGTCGGCGTGGAGCCCATTGAGCACGATCCCCAGGAGTTCGATCTGCACGCTCTTGAGCAGTGCGGTGGAACGCTTCAGCGAGGTGCGGGGAACCTCACCCACCTTGTAGACCATCAGCGCCCCGTCCACCTTCTTGCCGAGGATGGCAGCGTCGGTGACTTGGAGGGCAGGGGGCGAATCGAGGAGCACTACGTCGTAGGCCTCGCGTACCTCGGCGATGAACTCGCTCATCCGCCGCGAGTTGAGCAATTCGGCCGGGTTGGGCGGAATCGAGCCGCTGGGGATGATGTGCAGGTTGCTGATCCCCTGGGTCTGGAGGATGTCCTCCATACCCATGCCCCCGGTGACGATGTCGGTGACCGTGCGGATCACCTGGTGCCAGTCGTAGTTGCCGACGATCACCTCGGTCATCCCCGGTTCCTTGTCCAGGCCGAAGAGCCTGGCCAAGGTGGGTTTGCGCAGATCGCAGTCCACCAACAGGGTGCGCTTACCCAACTGGGCCATGGTCATCGCCAGGTTGGCGATGGTGGTGCTCTTGCCCTCGCGCATCATCGAGCTGGTGACCATCAGGCACTTGACCCCTTTCTCGACGGTCACGAACTCGATATTGGTGCGCAGGGTGCGGTAGGACTCGGCCATGGTCGACTGGTGATCGAAAAAGACCACTAACTGTGCCTTGCGCTGGACGGTCTTCTCGTCGCTCACGTCCAGGCCCCGCCGGCGCAGCGAGGCTCGCACATCGTCGATGTCGATGTAGGGGATGATGCCCACCACCTGGGAACCGGTGTATTCCTGGACGTCCTCCACCGTGCCGATGGAGGTGTCCAGCGACTCGGCCACCACCGCGAAGACAATGCCCAGCACCAGGCCGAGGATCAACCCCATCAGGGCCCGCTGTGTGGGATCCTGGGCGTTGGTCTGATCGCGTGGGGTCACGGCCCTTTGCAGGACGATCACATCCTCGGCCTTGTCTGCTTCGCGTATCTTGGCGTTCTGGTACTCTTCCTCCAACACCCCCACTATTTGCTGGCGCAGGGTCACCACCCGCTGTAACCGGGCCAGTTCCAAACCCTTGGCCGGCAACTGGTCGTACTCCTGCTGTGCCTTGACCAGCAGGTCCTTCGTCGCTGCCAATTCGCGGACGAGCACCTGATGGCGCGACTGCAGTTCCTCCTTCATGCTCCTGTTCAACTCGTCGATCTTCACCTGAAGCTGCTCGATCTTGGGGTGTTTCTCGGTATACTGCACCAGCAGGGTGTTGCGCTCCAGCAGCAGGGCATTGGCCTGCTGGGCGAGGCCCATGAAAGCATCCCCCACCCGGGTGCGGGACACCCCTTGCATGGCCCGCTCGGAGAGTCCCTTTCTCTCCCCCATCTCCCGTTCCATGACCGCAATGCCCTGTACATCCTGCGTCAGCTGATTGACGGTACTCTTGAGGGTGGTGATCTGGGTGAGCATGACGCTGGCCTGGGCGTCGAGGGAGACCAGTTGGGACTCCTGGCGGTATGCTTTGAGCGAATCCTCAGCGCTAGCCAGGGCCAGGCGCTCATTGGCGCGCTGCCCCTCGACAAAGGCGAGGTGTCTTTTCGCTTTTTCGTTCTTCTGGTCGTTGCTGTATGCAGTGTAGGCCTCGGCCATTACATCGGCCCGCTCCCGGGCCTCATCCGGGGTTAGACCGGTGGCTTCGATACCGATGATGTTGGTATAGCCTTCCTGGCTGGTCTGAATCAGGCTCTCCAGAAGAAGCACCTCTCGGGTCGAGTCTTCTTTGGTGGTGCTACGGGCGAATAGACCCAGCCGCTCAGCAGCGATGCGGATCACCGGGAAGCTGGTGATGATGGAGCGCTGGGTCTCGAGCTGGTCCGTACCTCCACCACCGGCGTAGCCGAGGTACTGGGCGTTGAGGGCGTTTATGCTTTCCGAGGTGTTGATTTGGACCTTGGCGGTCGCCTTGTAGATGGGGATGGGCTTATATATATGGGCGATCAGAAAACTGAAGCCGCCCAGCAGCAAGACGGTGAAGATCACGATCCCCTTGCGCCGGCGCATGATGCGCCAGTAGTCCCTGAGGGTTACTTCGTACTGGGCCATGGATCGGCTCTTTCCGGCCTTCCGCGCCCGACCAGCTCAGGCGCCTGCAGCATGACCGGCAGCGCGCTCAGCGCCTGCCAGTCGCCTTGCGCGGCCGGCGGCCAAAGGCGGGTGCCGGCTCCGCAGCGCGGGGGGCGGCCCGGTGCCCGGCCACCGCTTCTGCAGACGGCCTGGACGACGCTCCTGAAGACGGTCTGGGCGATGGCCTGGGCGATGGCCTGGACGATGGCGGCAGGTCCACTTCGTGGGATTCGCCGACGAACTGGACCGGGATTCCCCGGGTCAGGATCACCTCGCCCCGCCGGTAGAAGCTGAGTCCGGCGGCCCGGGCCTGGCCGGCCAGAATCTCGATCACGCAGGGGTCCCCGGGCTGGTGGCTGCGCTCGGCGGCGGACTCCCGGGTCAGGGAGAGATGGACATAGTAGCGGTCGACCGGCTTGATCCCCTCGGTGCGGAAGCGCTGCACCTCCTTGCGCAGACATCCCATGTAGAGCAACTCGGGCACCTGGGCCGGCTCGCCGTCCATCTCCACGAAGAAACTGTGCCCGTAGAGAGCCCTGATTCCCCCTTCGCCGATCTCGAAGCGCGGGGGGGGGGGGCCCTCGACCAGTTGGTGGATATCGGCCTCCCTCACCTCTGGGTAGCGTTCCTGCACGGCCTTGAGCACCTCGCCCAGCGGCACGTAGCCATAGGGGTCCATCCGCAGGCCGGCCTCCTCGGGCCGGTGGCGCAGGAAGAGGGCGAGCAACTTCGACAAGCGGCTGAGGTTGGTCACAGGTATCCGGGTCCTTTCTGAGGCGTTCGGCTGGAAACCGCCTGGATGGTGTTCAGGGGTATGCCCGATGGCCCTTCCGGGTGTTGCCGACGGGAGGACGATCCACTATGAAATATGCATCGCCCTCCCGCGCCCCACAACTGGCGCGGCAGCGACCGGAAAACAGGGCTCCCCTTTCCGCTCGCTGCCGGCGCCAGCCCCGGGTGCTCTCGCTTCAGCCGGCCTTCATCTTGCGCAGGATGGCCGGATAGTCCAGCTCTTCCCGCCAGCCGCTGCCGGCGGGCCGCTCCTGCTTCTCCGCTCCGGCCTCCGCCAGTTCCTCTTCCTTCTGGCCGGCCCCGTTCCGCCCCAGGTGGGGCCGCAGGGGCATCAGCTTGCGCTCTTCCCGCCCCCGGCCGTTTTCCTCCCCGTTTCTCCGCTCGCTGCGGAATTCGCGGTGGAGCGAGAACCCGGTGGCGATCACTGTGACCAGAATTTCGTCGACCAGCGAGTCGTCGATCACGGTGCCGAAGATGATGTTGGCCTCGGGGCCGGCGGCCTCCTGGATTACCGAGGCGGCCTCGTTGACCTCGAAGAGGGTGAGGTTGGAACCGGCCGAGATGTTGATCAGCACCCCCTTGGCCCCCTCGATGGAAACCTCCTCGAGCAGCGGGCTCTTGATGGCCTTCCTGGCCGCCTCCACCGCCCGGTTCTCGCCGCGGTGCGAGCCCACGCCCATGATGGCGTCGCCCCCCTCGGTGATGATGGTGCGCACGTCGTTGAAGTCGAGGTTGATCATCCCGGGGATGGTGATCAGGTCGGCGATGCCGCGGGTAGCCTGGAGCAGCACTTCGTCGGCCTTGAGGAAAGCCTCTTCCAGGGTGGTGTCCTTGGAACAAACCTGGAGGAGCCGCTGGTTCTTGATGACGATCAGGGTGTCGACGTGCTCCTGCAGCTCGTTGATGCCCGCCATGGCGTTGCGCATGCGGGGCGCCCCCTCGAACTGAAAGGGCTCGGTGACGATGCCCACCGTCAGCACCCCCTGCTTCTTGGCGATTTCGGCCACCACCGGCGCCGCTCCGGTGCCGGTGCCACCACCCATGCCACAGGTGATGAAGACCAGGTCGGTATCGGCCAGTCGTTCGGCGATCTTCTCGCGGTCCTCCTCGATGGCCTGCCGCCCCAGCTCCGGCTTGGCGCCGGCCCCCAGGCCGCGGGTCACCGACTCGCCGATGCAGACGCAGGCATCCGCCGAAGAGCCGGCCAGCGCCTGGGCGTCGGTGTTGACGGCGATGAATTCGACCCCGTTCATGCCGGAGGCCACCATCCGGTTGATGGCATTGCCCCCGCCCCCGCCCACGCCAAAGACCTTGATCTTGGCCTTGTGTTCGTTCTCGATGATCTTGAAAGGCATGATCTTCTCCTCCTTGCCCGAGGTATGGTCTGCGTCAGACCTGTGCTTTTAACCACTTGATGGCCCGGCCTAGCGCCGAGGCCGACTGCTCCTCCTCCAAACCGCTGCCACGGCCCCCGCTTTTCGCTTCCAACTCCTGCGCCCCCATCAGCACCAGCCCCGCCGCCGTGGCATAGGCGGGACCGGAGACCTGCTCGCTCATCCCCGGCAATTCCCTGGGCGCCCCCAGGCGCACCGGCAGGCCCAGCAGCAACTCGGCCTGCTCAGCCGCCCCGTCCAGCAGGGCGCCTCCGCCGGTGAGCACCACCCCGGCGCTGAGGTGATCGGCGTAGCCCGAACGCGACAACTCGGACCCCACCATGGCGAAGATCTCCTCCATCCGCGCCTCGATGATGGAGGCCAGCTCCCGGCGCGCCACCCGCTGGGGGATGCGGCCGGCGATGCCGGGCACCTCGACCACCTCCTCCTGGCCGATACCGTAGGCCCGGGCCGCGCCCCAGCCGCATTTGATCCGTTCGGCGTGGCTCCACGAGGTGCGCAGGCAGATGGCGATGTCGCTGGTGAGGCTCTGCCCGCCCAGGCCGATGACGGCCGAGTGGCGCACGCTGCCCTGGTAGAAGACGGCGATGCTGGTGGTGCCGCCGCCCACGTCGACCAGGCACACCCCCATCTCCAGTTCCTCCTCCTCCAGCACCGCCCGGCTGGAAGCCAGGGATTCCAGACAGATCCCCTGCACCCTCAGGCCGGCCCGCTCCACCCCCCGGGTGAGATTCTGGACCGCGGTAGCCGCGGCGGTGGCGATGTGAACGGTGGTCTCCAGGCGGATGCCGCACATGCCCACCGGATCGCGGATGCCCTCCTGATCGTCGACGCTGAACTCCTGGGGCAGGACGTGGAGCACCTGGCGGTCGAAGGGAATGGCCACCGCCCTGGCCGCCTCGATGACCCTGGCCTTGTCGTCGGCCTCGATCTCGTGCTGATCGCCGCCCACGGCGATCACCCCGCGGCTGTTGAGGCTGGAGATGTGCTCGCCGGCGATGCCCAGATAGACCGCCCCCACGCTCAGACCAGCCATCAGTTCGGCCTCCTGCACGGCTTTCTGGATGGCCTGCACGGTCTTGTCCATGTCCACCACCACTCCCCGCCGCACCCCTTCGGAGGGGCTGATGCCGACCCCGACCACCTTGGATTCCCCTTCGGGGGTCAGTTCGGCGATGATGGCACAGACCTTGGTCGTGCCGATATCCAGGCCGACCACCACCTCATCCTGCCCCATGCTCCCCTCCTTTCTCTGCACGCTGTTGCGCGGCCTTGCCCCCCACCACTGCCTGCCCGGCGAAGCGCAGGTCTAGATAGGCCGGTTCGGGAAACTCCTTGTAGATGCGCTGCATCAGGTTCTTCAACGCCCCGAGTCGTTCCCCCACCCGGTCCACCGGCACCCGGACCTCCAGCCCGTCGCCCACCAGCAGCAGCCGCACATTGCCCCCGGACAAAGGCTGGACCTCGGAGATGTTGAGGCAGAACTCCGCGTCTTGTTCGCGGGCCTGCCGCCACCAGGTCAGCGCCTGCTGCAGCGCTGGAGTGGCCACCCGGTCTCCCGGCGCCTTGTTCCCATCGATCCCCTCGAAGCCGCTGAACAGCGGCAGGTCCAGATCGGCGCGGGTCTCGGCCGCCTCTTTTTCGGCGGGCAGGAGCACCCCGTCCTCGTCGATACCGTAGAGCTGGTCCAGGCAGATCCAGGCCAGGCGCCGGCGCTCCACCACCTGCACTCGCAACCGGTCTGGGGGCCGGCGTTCGAGGTAGACCTTCCTGACCCAGGGCAGGGTCTGCAGCCGCCCAGCCACCTGATCCAGGTCCACCAGCAAGAGATTCTGCCCCTCGCTCAGCCCGCTGGCCGCCAGGATCTCCTGCCCGTGCAGGAGGCGCAGCCCCTTCACTTCGAGGGCCTGCAAGCGGAACTCCGGAGAGGTGGCGAAGATTCCGGGCAGCTTCGATCCGCCCCAGATCAGCACTCCGGCCAGCAGCACCGGCACGAGGCAGAGGCCCTGCAAAAGAGCGCGCTTCGATGAACGCCCGGGCGCCTTGCCCTCGCGCGGCACCGCCATGGGCTGCCGGCGACCCCGGCGTTCGGGCAGTTCCCGGCGCCGGCGCGAGGGCACCGCCATCGCCCTCTTGGAATTGCGCGCCTGACCTGCGCCCATCAGGTCTTGCTCTCCAGAGCGGCCAGCAGTCCATCGGCCACCCGGTCCACGTCGCCGGCCCCCATGGTCAACACCAGGTCACCCGGCCGGCAACTGGCCAGCACCTGCGCGGGCAGTTCCTCCAGTTGGGGCACGTATTCCACCGCCTCATAACCGGCTGCGCGCATGGCCTGGGCGATCTGGCCGGCGTCTATATCTGGCTGCGCCTCCTCCCTGGAGCCGTAGATGGCCGCCAGAAAGACCTGGTCCGCCGCCTGCAGGGACTGGGCGAATTCGCGGACCAGCGCCCGGGTGCGGGAGTACAGGTGGGGCTGAAAGACCGCCACCACCCGCCGGCCGAGGCCCCGCGCCGCCTCCAGGGTGGCGGTGATTTCGGCAGGGTGATGCGCGTAGTCGTCCACCACCAGGATGCCCCCCAGCTCTCCGCGCCGCTCAAAGCGCCGGCCCACACCGCTGAAGGTGCCCAGCCCCTCAGCCACGGCGTCAAAGTCGACTTCCAGCAACCGGGCCATGGCCGCCGCCCCCAGGGCATTGCGCACATTGTGAAGGCCGGGCACCCGCAACTCTACCATGCCCAGTTCCTCGCTCCCGCGCACCACCGCAAAACAACTGCCCCAGGGATGGGTCTGCAGCTCCTCGGCGCGCACCTGGTTGTCGTCGCCCAACCCATAGGTGAGCACCGCTCGCTCCAGGCGGGCGAGCAGCCGCCTCACCCCCGGATCATCGCCCCCCATCACCCAGTGCCCGTAAAAGGGCAACGCGCTCAAAAAGAGCTGAAAGGCGTCCTCGACTTCGCCCAGGTCCCTATAGCAATCCAGGTGCTCGGCGTCCACGGTGGTTACGATCACGCCCTGGGGCCGCAACTGGAGAAAACTGCGCTGGTATTCATCCGCCTCCACCACGAAGAACTCTCCCTCGCCCAGCCAGGCCGCCACCCTGCCCTCCAGCCACCCGCCGATCAGCGCCGAAGGAGCACAGCCGGCGTAGCGGAGGACGGTGGCCAGCATTGCCGCGGTGGTGGTCTTGCCGTGGCTGCCGGCCACGGCGATGGTCCAGTAGGGCCGGGTCAACTCCCCCAGCATCTGGGCCCTGCCCACCACCGGAATACCCAGCCGCCCCGCCGCCATCAGTTCCACATTGTCGGCTGGCACTGCGGCCGAATAGACCACCAGTTCGGCGCCCTGTACCTGTTCGGCGCCATGCCCCACCCCCACCTCGATGCCTGAACGGCGCAACTGGTCCACCGCCCGCGAGGGCGCCCGGTCCGAACCGCTGACCTGGCAGCCCATGGCCTGCAGCACGTAGGCCAGCCCTTCCATGCCCGCTCCGCCGATGCCCACCAGATGCACCCGCGCGAAGCGCCGGAACAGCGGCTTCATCCCACCGAACCGAGGGTGCTCCGCCAGGCGACCTGTCCTTCGGCAATGGCGGGCTTCTTCGCCAGATTCCTGTTTGCCCTGGGGCTCTCCCAGGAGGCCCCCAGCTGCTGCCGGCTGGCCCTGGCCACCCCCAAGAGGATACCCACCCCCCCCAGGTTCCACACCAGGGAGGATCCGCCGTAGCTGATGAAGGGCAGGGGCAGCCCGGTGGTGGGCAACACCCCGGTGACCACCCCGATGTTCAGCACCGCATAGATGGAGATCATCGCCGTGATCCCGGTGGCCACCAGGAACCCGTGGTAGGTGGGAGCCTCTCTGGCGATGCGCAGGCCGTTGACGGCAAAAGCCCCAAAGAGGGCGATGACCCCCAGCGTGCCCACCAGCCCCAGTTCTTCCCCGATGAAGGCAAAGACAAAATCGGTGTGGGGTTCGGGGAGGAACTGCTGCTTCTGCATGCTGTTGCCTATGCCCACCCCGAAGACTCCACCGCTGCCCAGGCCCAGCAGGGACTGGGAGACCTGGTACCCGGCGCCCAGTGGATCGCTGCCGTTGCCGGAAAAAAAGGTCGCCAGGCGCTGGCGCTGATAGGGCGAGATGATCAGCGAGAGGACCACCACCGGCAAGCCGGCCAGGCCGGTATACACCAGATGGCCGGTGCGCACGCCGCTGACCCAGAGCATGACCAGGGAGATGAGGCCGATGGCCAGGGCTGTTCCCAGATTGGGCTGGAGGATGATCAGCCCCAGTACCAACCCGATGACCACCAGGCGGGGCAGGAGCCCATTCTTGAAATCTCCCAGTTCGGCCTCCTTGCGGGCCAGCACGTCCGCCAGATAGAGCACCATCACCAGTTTGACGAATTCGGAAGGCTGGAAGGAGGCCCCGGAAGCGAGCGCCGGCATGGCGATCCAGCGCTGGGTCTTGCCTTCGCCCAGGAAGAGCACCGCCACCAGGCAGGCCACACCCGCCACCAGCAGCCAGCGCGCCCCCTGGGCCCAGCGCTCCAGCGGGACGTGGGCCAGGCACACCATGACCAGCAGGCCCAGAGCCAACCGGGTCAGCTGGCGCTCCAGGTAGAAGCTGCTGTCGGCAAAACGGACACTGGCCAGCACCGAACTGGAGCTGTAGATCATCACCGTCCCCAACCCCACCAGGATCAGGGCGATCAACCACACGCGGTGACCGGCCTTTTGGGCGGCGTTCATCTGAGGGGCTGTCTCGGTAGCAGTAGAGGAAAGGAGACCCGAAAAGCCGCGAAGGGCTCCTCGAGCAAGGGGAAGGTGGTCTGGGGGGACCGGGGGGAGAAAACCTCGCTCTGAAGCAATGGCCGGGCACCTGGCCCGCAAACATCAATCGGCGATGCCGGCGGCGATCTCCTCCAGTCCCATGCCGCGGGAGGCCTTGACCAGGACCAGATCGTGTTCCTGCAAGGACGACTGCAGATGCGCCGCCAAATCCTGCTTGGTGGAAAAGTGCCGCGCCCGCTCGGCCAGGCCAGCGCGCCTGGCCGCCTCGACCAGGTGGGCGCTGAGGGGGCCTATGCCGAGTACCAGGTCCAGGTGCTGGGCCGCCGCCTGACGTCCGGCGGCGGCGTGGAACTGCGGGGCGGCTGCTCCCAATTCCAGCATGTCGCCCAGCACGGCGATACGCCGGCCGGCTGCCATGCCGCCGAGCATCTCGATGGCGGCCTGCATGGAGCCGGGGTTGGCGTTGTAACTATCATTGATAACACTAATACCGCGTTTCCGCAAGATCTGGGAGCGCATGGCCACCGGCCTGAACTGGGCCAGGGCCTGGCCCGACTGCGGCCAGGGCACCCCCAACTGGTGCCCCACCGCGGCGGCAGCCAGGGCGTTGTACACGTTGTGCCGCCCTGGTATTTGCAGCCGCAATGGAAAATTATGTAGAGAGAGTAGGCCGCAGCCCTCTTGGTCAAGGACGAGTCCCTCCCCACAATAATGGCTCTCACGCACGAGACTGAAGCCAAGGAGTCTCCCCTTTGTCCTCTTTACCTCCTTGGCTATGACACAGTCATCAGCGTTGACAAGAGCCAAAGAAGACTCATCCAGATACTCCAAGAGCTCCCCTTTGGCCTTGGCCACTCTCTCTACAGATCCGAATATTTCCAGATGGGCGGTTCCGATGTTGAGCAAAACCCCGACGGTCGGCTGGACGATCTCGCACAGGTAGCGGATGTCCCCCACCTTGCGGGCGGCCAGTTCCACCACCACCACCTCGTGTTCCCGGGCCAGTTGCAGGAGGGTTCTGGGCACCCCCAGCTCGTTGTTCTCGTTGCCAGGAGTCTGCAGCACCCGGTAGCGCTGCCGGAGCACGGCGGCGATCATCTCTTTGGTGGTGGTCTTGCCGGCGCTGCCGACCACCGCGATCACCGGCAGGGAGAATCTTTTTCGATACTGCCTCGCCAGGATTCCCAGGGCTTCCATCACTGAGGGAACCTTGAGCTGCGCGCCGGCGCCAGGCACTTCTCGCTCGACCAGCGCGGCGCAGGCGCCGCGCCCCAGCGCCTGGGCGACAAACTGGTGGCCGTCGACCTGCGCTCCGCGCAGGGCCAGGAAAAGATCGCCTGGACGGGTCGTCCTGCTGTCGGTGGAAACCCCGGATGGCTGCAGGGCGCCATCTAACTTACCCACAACCTCAGATTTCGTCCACTCCTGAATTTGCCTCAGCGCAACCCCTTCCATCAGCCCCTCCTCAAGCGCGCCGCGGCGGCGCTGCCGAGCAGTCCCTGCAAGACCTCGCGAGCTACCTGGCGGTCGTCGAATTCGATGGTCCGGTCGACGAAGATCTGCACTGCTTCGTGCCCCTTGCCGGCGATCACCACCACGTCGCCGGCAAGGCCGGCGGCCAACGCCCGCTCGATGGCCTGACGGCGGTCGGCGATCAACTGGGCCTTGTCTGGTCGCCCGAGCCCGGCGGCGATCTCGGCGATGATCTGCTCGGGCGCTTCGCTGCGCGGATTATCGGAGGTGATGTAGACCAGGTCGGCCAGCTCGCCGGCGATTCCACCCATCAGCGGCCGCTTGCCCCGGTCGCGGTCTCCGCCGCAGCCGAAGACGCAGATCAGCCGGTTGCGGGTCAGCTCGCGGGCGGCGTGCAGCACCGTCTCCAGGCTGGCCGGGGTATGGGCGTAGTCGACGATGACCGCGAAATCCTGGCCCAGGTCGATCCGCTCGAAACGCCCGGGCACCTGGCCGAGGGCCGCGATCCCCCTGGCAATCGCCTCGGGGGCCAGTTCCAGGGACAACCCGCAGGCAAAAGCGGCAAGAATATTATGACAATTGAATCCACCCGTCAACCGGCTTTCAACCAGCTGTTCTCCGGCTGGTGTTTCCAGGCGCAATCCCATGCCGGCTCCGGTGTTCCAGACCTCCAGCAAACGCACCTGCGCCTGAGGGGAACGGCCGAAGCTGAACACCGGAATCTCCAGACGCCCCAGCAGGGTCTGGCCTGCGGCATCATCCGCATTCACCACCGCCCTGTCGCTCTGCCGGAAAAGCCTGGCCTTGGCTGCGAAGTAGTTCTCGGTGGTCTGGTGAAAATTGAGATGATCGCGGCTCAGATTGGTGAAGATCCCCACCGCAAACTGCACGCCGGCCACCCGCTCCAGGGCCAGGGCGTGCGAAGACACCTCCAGCGCGGCGGCGCGCTTGCCCGCCGCGCGCATGGCCCGGAAAAGCCGGTGCAAATCCACCGCCTCGGGGGTGGTGTTGCGCAGGCTCTTGTCCAGCCGGTCGTCCACGATGCACCCCAGGGTGCCCACGTACCCGCAGGGCCGGCCGGCCGCCTCCAGCATCTGCTGCACCAGAAAGGCCGTGGTGGTCTTGCCCTTGGTCCCGGTGATGCCCACGGTGGTCAGTTCCCGGTCCGCATGGCCATAGTAACGGGCGGCCATCAGGGCCAGGGCCCGGCGGCAGTTCCCGACCTGGATGCGGGTGGCCTTGCCGGTGGGCACCCTTTCCTCCACCACCACCGCGGCGGCTCCGCGGGCGAGGGCGTCGGGGACAAACAGGTGCCGGTCCTGCTCTTCCCCGCCGCGGATGGCCACGAACATATCTCCCGGGCCGATGCGGCGGGAGTCGCATTCTATCTTGTCTATCTGGATGTCGGTCGGGCCCTCCACCCCGAAACCGGGGTCCAGGGCGGCCAGCAGCTTTTGCATCTCTATACTCACTGCACGGAAGCCAGTTGGTGTTTCTTGGTCAGGTTCTGCAGCATCAGCACCTGCCGCTGGGTGGCGGCGCTCAGCCCGCCGCTCGAATCCGGCTGGGCTTCCTCGCCCAGTTGACAGGTGACTTCACCGATGTCCTTCCCGCTGCTGTCAGCGGGGGGCGACTGGGCCACCACCACTTCTCCGGTGCCCGCAAACTTGACCTGCAGCCCGCGCAGGCCCGCCTGATAACGGGCCACCTGGCGGGTCATGCCCCGCAGATCGGGAATCATCGCCTGCAGGGTATCGGCCCTGGCGGAGTCCGCCGCGCTGTGCCTGGCCAGCACCCCGTCGGACAGGTAGAGGATGCGCTCCATGACGCGCTTGAAGGCCGGTGCCGAGATGCTGGCACCCCACTTGTTCCGCTTGGGATTGTCGACCACCACCAGGCACAGCAACTGGGGATCTTCCACCGGCAGGAAACCGACGAAGGAGACCACGTATTGGCCGGCGGCGTACCCCTGGCTGCCTGGAGCGACCCGCTGGGCCGTGCCGGTCTTGCCGGCCACCGTGACTCCTTCCACCTGGGCGCGTTTGCCCGTGCCCTTGGTGACCACCCCAGCCAGGATCTGGCACATCTGGGCGGCGGCCTCGGGCGAGATCACCCGGCGGATGGGTCGGGGCTCCACCTGCCGCACTGTCCGGCCGTCGGGTCCGATGACCTCCTTGAGCAAACGGGGGGTCATCAAGGTGCCACCATTGGCGATGGCGCCCACGGCCATGGCCAGCTGCAGGGCGGTGACGCTGATCTCCTGCCCCATGGCGATGGTCTCCAGCGAGCGGTCCGACCACTGGGCGGCGTGGCGCAGCAGGCCGGCGCTCTCGGAGGGCAAGTCGATGCCGGTGCGGGTGCCGAAGCCGAAGTTGCGGAGGTACTCGTAGAATTTCTTGCGCTGGAGCCGGCGCGCCATCTTCATGGTGCCGATATTGCTCGACTGGCTGATCACCTCGCGGAAGGTGAGCCAGCCCAGGGGGTGCGAGTCGCGGACCACATCGCCGTTGGGCAGGGTGAAACGGCCGTTCTCGCAGAAGACCCGCTCGTCCGGATCGACGGCGCGCTCGTCCAGGAGCGCGGAGGCGGTGATGGTTTTGAAGGTGGAGCCCGGCTCAAAGGGGTCGGTGACGATGCGATTGCGCCGCATCCAGGCCGGCACGGCCCCCGGATTGGCCCGGTCGTAGAGCGGGGCGTTGGCCATGGCCAGGATCTCGCCGGTCTTGGGCGCGGTGATGATCCCCAGGCCGCTTTCCCCGTCGCAGCTGACCAGCGCCTGCTCAAGTTCGGCTTCGAGGATGTCCTGGTAGACCCCGTCGATGGTCAGCCTCACGCTGCAGCCGTCCTGGGGGGGTCTGTGCTCCTCCTGCCGGCCGGGAATCGGTGCCCCCCGGGCATCGACATAGGACACTGCCGCCCCCTTGATGGCCCCCAGCAGCTCGTCGCAGGCCATCTCCACCCCTTCGTTGCCCTGGTTGTCGATGTTGGTGTAGCCGATCAACTGGGCGGCCAGGGAGCCGGAAGGGCAGTAGCGCTTGGTTTCGGAAAACTCGTACACCCCGCGGAAATGATGCTGTCTGGCCTGGCCGGCCGCCTCCTCGCCGAGCTGGCGGGCCAGGTAGACAAAGCGCTTTGAACCCCGCAACTGGCGCTGGAGATTGGCATAGGGCTCAGGGGCCCTGCTGAAGGCGGCGAAGTGGCCTGCCACCTCCTCGGGCTGGTCCACCACCGCCGGGTCGGCGTAAAAGGAGGCGGTCTGGATATCCAGGGCCAACTCGTCTCCCCGCCGGTCGAGGATGCTGCCCCGCTTGGCCTTCAATTCGATGGGGCGCAGGTGCTGCTGCTCGGCGCGGGCTGCGTATTCGGCGTGTTTCAGCCCCTGGACCTGCACCAGCCGGCCGATCAGCACCGCCCAGCACAGCGCCCCGCCGGCCACCACCCATTTCAACCGCTGCAGGGCCGGGCGCTCCGGATCGGTGTTTTTATCTCTAGTGGGCGTGAACATGCTCCGCTGCCGTTTTGGCCTGGTCAGCACCGGGATCGATCATCCCCAGCTCCCGCTGGGCTCGCTCCCGGATGGCTCCCGGCTTCTTGTTCATGGATATCGCCGCCATCAACTTGTCCCGCTCCTCTTCCAGACTGCGGATGCGGGCCTGGGCCGTCTCCACCTGCCTGAGGGTCTTGGTCAGCTGCACCTTGGTCCAGATATAAGCCGTGGTGAAGGAGACCAGGGCCACCAGGATCAGCACCGGCAGACGCGATCCGGCCGGGCGGCGTTCACGTCCGGGCACTGCTCAACTTCCTGTCTTTTCGTAAAGCCGCAGGCTGGCGCTGCGCGCCCTGCGGTTCTGTCCCACCTCGGCGGTGCTGGCCCGTTTGGTCTGGGTCGCCACCTTCCGGAAGCGGGCCTGGCCGCCGCAGATGCACAGCACCACTTCCGGCGGACAGGTGCACCCCCTGATAAGGGGGGCAAAGGTTTTTTTTACCAGCCGGTCCTCGAGCGAGTGATAGGCGATCACCCCCAGCCGCCCTCCGGGCCGCAGCATCGCGATACCCGCCTCCAGCCCCCGTCCGAGCTGGTCCAATTCTCCGTTGACGGCGATGCGCAGGGCCTGGAAGACCCGCGCCAGGGTCTTGGGCAGGTGCCGGGGCCGGGTGGATTCCACTGCCCTCCTCAGTTCGCCGGTGGTGCGCATACTGGGGGCCTGGCAGATGGCGCGGGCAATGGCGCGGGCCCGGCGCTCTTCTCCACCCTCGGCCAGCAGCCGGGCCAGTTCCTCTGCCGAACTCTGCTCTATCAACTCCGCAGCGCTCATCCCCACGCCCGGCTCCATGCGCATGTCCAGCGGTCCTTCCTGCTGATAGCTGAATCCCCTGGAAGCCCGGTCGATCTGGTGCGAGGAAACCCCCAGATCGAACAACAACCCGTCCACCTCGCTCACCCCCTGTCGCGCCAAAATCTGAACTAATTCGCCGAATCTGCCGCAGACCACTGCCACCCGCTGGTCCTGCAATTCCCGCTGCACCTGGGCCACCGCCTCAGGGTCCCGATCCAGCGCCACCAGCCTCCCCTGGGGCCCCAGTTGCCGCAGGATGGCCCGGCTGTGCCCGCCCCCTCCGGCGGTGGCGTCCACGTAAACCCCCTGCGGATCGCCCACCAGCCCGGCCACCACCTCTGTGGCCATAACCGGGACATGAAAAACCATGCTCGCCTCCGGCGGACTGCTTCACAGTTCGAGGCTCTCGGCCACTTCCTCCAGCGTCGAGTCCGCCTGCTGCATGAACTGGCCCCAGGCCTCCGGGTTCCAGAACTCGATCTTGTCCAGCGCGCCGATGACCACCATGCGGTCACCGATGCCCACCCGCTCCAGCAGTTTGCGCGGCAGGTTGGCCCGCCCCTGGCGGTCCAGCTTCACCTCCGCCGCCTGGGAGAGCATGCCGCGGATGTACACCCGCACCTTGGGGTCGGTCTGCGGCAGGCGCGTCATCTTGAGGGCGATTTCCGCCCAGGAGTGCTGGGGATAGGCGGTAAGGCAGCCGTCCAGGCCCCGCACCACCACCAAGGTGTCCTCGGCTTGGGGGGGCAGCTTGCGGCGGATTTCGGCGGGGAGGAAGATCCTCCCTTTCTCGTCCACCGGGACATCGTACTCGCCCAGAAACTGAACCATGCAAGGCCTGCGCGGTTGGCTGGGAGTGCCTGAAACCACCTCCACCACTTTCCACCACTTTTCACCACCACGGAAAAATAGCCTCCCGCCGCAGGGCCTGTCAAGCGCAAATTTTACAGGGGGAAAGATCGCCAGGGTCTCCGATCAGAGCAGGACAGGAGTGCACACTGGGGAGAACGCTAAATAGTGTATTTTATACACAAAAATGTGTATACTTCTATTTTTGTCGCCCGCTTTCTGCTTTGGCCATCACCCGCCTGTAGATCGGTTTGCCGGCCTTCAGATATTTCTCTTCGTAATTGGTCTTCACCCCGGCCCAGTCGGCTTCTACCTCCCTGAACCGGAGGTCTGCGGCCAGCACTTCCTGCATCGCGGCGAAATAATCCTCGTGGTCGGTGGCCAGCCACAGCCGGCCTTCCGGCACCAGGGTGCGGGCGACCTCGTCGAGAAAGGGGGCATTGAAGAGCCGGCGTTTGTGATGCCGCTTCTTGGGCCAGGGATCGGGAAAGTACAGATGAAAAGCGCTCACCGAAGCGGCCGGCACGAAGAACTCGACGAATTCCCGCGCATCGGCGCGCACCAGGCGCACATTGTGCAGCCGGCGCTTCTGGCTGCGCTCCAGGGCGATGCGCAGGTATTTGGCCGCCCACTCGATGCCGACGAAATTGACCTGGGGTTGCGCCTGGGCGGCGGCGATGATAAAGCGACCCTTGCCGATGCCGATCTCGATCTCCACCGGCTGGCAGTCTCCGAACACCACCTCCCAGTCGAACACCGGGTCCTTTTCCGCTGGCTCCTCCAGCCTCAGGAGCAGATCTGGTTGCCCCTCCCTCTCCCTGGTCTCCATGTGCCCTCCCAGCCACAAAAAAATGGACGCTGCCCTGGGGACAGCGTCCAGTCCTGATAGCCTTGCCCTGCGCTCAACCCGCGGCATCCCGATGGGAAGGCAGGCCGCAAAACTGCTCGTAATCGATCAATTCGGTGACCGTGGGGTGGTCGCCGCACACCGGGCACTGGGCGTTGCGGCGCAGCTTCAGCTCGCGGAACTTCAGGTCGAGGGCGTCGTAGACCAGCATGCGCCCGACCAGGGGCCGGCCCTGGCCCAGGATCAGTTTGATGACCTCGGTAGCCTGGATCAGCCCGATGATCCCGGGCAACACCCCCAGCACCCCGCCCTCGGCACAGCTGGGCACCTCGCCGGGAGGAGGCGGTTCGGGATAGAGGCAGCGGTAGCAGGGACCTCCCTGGCCGGGCATGTAGACGGTGGCCTGACCCTCGAAGCGGAAGATGCTGCCATCCACCACCGGCTTGCGCGAAAACACCGCCGCGTCGTTCACCAGATAGCGGGTGGGGAAGTTGTCGCAGCCATTGACGATGATGTCGTAGCCGGCGATCACCTCCATGGCGTTGTCAGAGGTGAGCAGTTCATAATGGGTCTGGATCTCAACACCCGGGTTGAGGTCGAGCAGCCGCGCTTTTGCCGCCTCCACCTTGGGCCGGCCCAGGTCCGACTCGCCGAAGAGCACCTGGCGCTGCAGGTTGCTCTTGTCCACCACGTCGGCGTCCACCAGCCCCAGGGTGCCAACCCCGGCGGCGGCCAGGTACAGGGCGGTCGGGCAGCCCAGCCCACCAGAGCCGACCAGCAGCACCTTGCCCTTGAGCAGCTTCTGCTGGCCCTTTTCCCCCACCTCGGGCAGCAGGATGTGGCGGGAGTAACGCCGCATGTCCTCTTCGGAAAGCAGGCCGTCCTGCTCGACGGCGAAGCCGGCGTCCTTCCAGCCCTTGAAGCCCCCGATCATGGAACTGACCTTGGTATAGCCCATTTGTTTCAGATCTCGGGCCGCCAGGGCCGAACGGTTGCCCCCGGCGCAGTAGAGCACGATGGGCGTATCCCGGTCGGCGCTCACTTCCTCCTCGATGTTGAGTTCCAGAAAACCGCGCGGGATCAGGGCCGCTCCCGCGATATAGCCGTCCATCACCTCCTCGCGCTCGCGCACGTCCACCAGGCGCAACGGCTTGCCCGCCTGGAGGTCGCGATGGACCTGGTCGGCAGTGACCTCGACGATCTCCTGTTTGACCCTTTTCAGCAGCTGGCTCTTGCTCAGGCTCATGAATCGCTCCTCAGTTTTTGCTTCCGGTCAGCGCCGGCTCGTGGTGAAGGGCGGGATGGTCCCCGGCCCGGCCGCGCAGGCGGCTCACTTCCGCAACCACCCGGACAGCGGCAGTTTCGATCTCCGCTTCGGTGTTGAAACGCCCCAGGCCAAAACGCAGCGAGGCCGGGGCCTGCTGGCCGATGGCCTTGAGCACGTGCGAAGGCTCGGCACTTCCCGAGGTGCAGGCCGACCCCGAGGACACCGCCAGGTCGGGCAGGGCCAGCAGCAGTTGGGCGCCGTCCACTCCGGCAAAGCTCAGATGCAGGTTACCGGGGAGACGCGCGGTGGGATGGCCGTTCAGCTCCACGCCGCTCAAAGAACCGGCGATGCCCTCCCACAGCTGCTGGCGCAGGGCGCCCAGGCGCAGGGCCTCGACCTCCAGTTCCTGCCTGGCCAGTTCGCAGGCCATCCCCAGGCCGACAATGCCAGGCACATTCAGGGTGCCGGCCCGCAGGCCTCGTTCCTGGCCCCCGCCATCCAGTTGGGCCAGGAGCCGGACCCGGGGCCGCCGGCGCACGTAGAGGGCGCCCACTCCCTTGGGCCCGTAGAGCTTGTGCCCCGAGATCGAGAGCAGATCCACTCCCAGGGCTCCCACCTCGAGCGGAATCTTGCCCACTGCCTGGGCCGCGTCGCAGTGCCAGAGCACCCCCCGCTCCCTGGCCAGGGCCCCGATCTCCCGCAGCGGCTGGATCGTGCCGATCTCGTTGTTGGCCGCCATCAGCGAGATCAGGGTGGTCTTTCCGGTGATCGCCGCCCCCAACTGCTCCAGGTCGATCTGCCCCCACCGGTCCACCGGCAGCAAGGTCACCTGAAACCCCCGGCTCTCCAGGCGCCGGCAACAGTCGAGCACTGCCTTGTGCTCGACGGCGCAGGTGATCAGGTGGGTTCCCCGGTCGCGGTGGAATTCGGCCACCCCCTTGAGGGCCAGGTTGTCCGCCTCGGTGGCCCCGCTGGTGAAGAGGATTTCCTGGGGCACCGCTCCGATCAGCGCCGCCACCTGGGCCCGGGCCTGCTCCACGGCCTCCTTGGCCGTCCAGCCGAAGGCGTGGGTAGCGCTGGCGGAATTGCCGAAATGCCGGGTGAAGTACGGGAGCATGGCCTCCAGCACCCGTGGGTCCACCTGGGTGGTGGCGAGGTTGTCCAGGTAGATGGGAGGCGCGCTCATGCGACGGAGCATGCGCCGGGAGGCCTCAGGCGCTGAAGGACTCGCCGCAGCCGCAGGTGGAGCGGGCATTGGGGTTTTCGATCTTGAAGCCGGCGCCCATCAGCCCATCGATGTAGTCGAGCTGGACACCGTTGAGGTAGAGACAGCTCTTGACATCGATGAAGAGCCTGACGCCATTGGCCTCGATGACCTGGTCCATGTCGCCGGCGGCAGTCTCAAAGGCGAGGCGGTACTGAAAGCCCGAGCAGCCTCCCCCGACCACCCCCATGCGCAATCCGTATTCGGTGTGTCCCTGGCTTTCGAGCATGGTTCTGATTTTCTCTGCAGCAGCATCGGTGACCTTGACCATGGCTAGCTCCTATTTCACCACAGCGGGATATGGGATTCGGCTCTTGGCGCACCCCTCGTAGATGGCGCATTCGACCACGTCGGGCACTTGGAGGTGCTGCTGGTACACATGACAGTGATGGCAGTCGCGCTCCAGGACCCGGATAGAGCAGCAAAGGCACTCCTTGAGGATCTCGATGGCCTGGCTGTTGCGCTCCTTCATCTGCCGGTAGCACTCGATCTTACTGTCCAGTTCGGCCTGCTGCTCGACCAGGCAGGCGATCATCGCCTGGGCCAGGTCCCCCCCGGTGTCGGCGTGGTCCTTGAGCTTGAAGATGGCGCTGATGCGCTCCAGCTCGAACCCCAGGGCCTTGAGATTCTGCACGATGTGCAGCCGGCGCAGCTGGTCATCCGAATAGAGCCGGAACCCCCCCTCGGTGCGTTCCTCGGGAGCGACCAAACCAAGCTCTTCGTAATAGCGTATAGTGCGGGTAGTGACCTTGGCCCTGGACGCCAGGTCGCCTATCTGCATCATGAGAAAACCACTCTGCCCGGATGGAGGTTTGAGCAGGCCATCGCGATTTGACGCACCAGCCCTGTACTGCACATTGTTTAGTATATTTCGTGGTGAATATACTCGACCTTCACTTAAGTGTCAATCCGGGCTCCCGAGGACGAATGGACGATTTCTCCGCGCTAGCGCAGACCCTCGAACAAGCCGTCGCCCAGCACATCGCTCCCGGCGCCGCCCTGGCCTGCGGCAGGGAAGACACCCTGCTCTTCTCACGGGTTTTGGGCTGGGCCAGCCTACATCCCCAACCCATTCCCATCCAGGGACAGACCCTCTTCGATCTGGCTTCACTGACCAAGGTCCTGGCCACTACCTTGCTGACCATGAAGCTGTGCGAAACAGAGCGCCTGGAGTTGGACGCCCCGCTGGGCCAGCTCCTGCCCGCTCTTTATCCGCCGGACAAGGCCGCCCTTTCGCTGCGGCAGATCCTGGCCCATGCCGCCGGCCTGCCCGCCCATGTCCCCTTCTACTGCGACCGCCCCCCCGAGCCGGCAGATCCACAAGCCCAGCGCCGGGAAGTGTTCCGCGCGGTGCGGGAGGCCCCGCTGGCCGGCGCTCCCGGAACCCAGAGCCAGTACAGCGACCTGGGATTCATCCTGCTGGGCGAACTATTGGAATTGCTCGAAGGCGACCGCCTCGACCGGCTCTGCGAAACCCACCTCTTTGCGCCCCTGGGGCTGCAGCGCACCTTCTTCGTCCACCTCGACGACCCGCTCCCCCAGGCCCGGCTGCCGCAGAGCGCCTTTGCCGCCACCGAAGACTGCCCCTGGCGCGGCCGGGTGGTCTGCGGCCAGGTCCACGACGAAAACAGCTACCTGCTGCGCGGAGTAGCAGGCCACGCCGGCCTCTTCTCCACCCTGGACGAAGTGCAGACCCTCGCCCGCCTGCTGCTGCGCTGCCTGGCCGGCCGGAGTTCCTTCCTGCGCGCCCAAACCGTGGCCGCCTTCACCCGCCGCCAGGAGTTGGTCCCCGGCTCCTCGCGCGCCCTGGGATGGGACACCCCTTCCACCGGCACCACCTGCGGCCGCTATTTTTCGCCCCGCGCCTTCGGCCACACCGGATTCACCGGCACCTCCGTCTGGATGGACCCCGAAGGGGAGCGCTTCGTGGTCCTGCTCAGCAACCGGGTCCATCCCCACCGGGACAACAGCCAGTTCCAGGAATTCAGACCCCGTCTGCACGATCTGGCGCTGGAGAGCATGGCGCCATAACCCAAAAGGAGGAAGCAATGCACGGCATTCTCTATTTTTTTTTGATAGCGGGCATGGCACTCCCCGCCTTTGCCCAGCGAGAGAAACTGATCGGGACATGGGAGCATATCGGTGCCTCTGACGAGGAAGGACCGCAGCTCACTACCCATGTAGAGTTCAGGGACAACGGCGAATTCACCCTGAGCTTCGCGAGCACCCTTTCCGCTGAAGAGTTTCTGGGTGGAGGTGAAAGCGAGGGCGAAGAACCGAAAGACGAAGGAGCAGAACTGTCCGCGCAGGTCTTCGCCGAACTCTTTCCGGACACCCTGTCCATCTCCATAACGGCCACCGGCACCTGGGAGGCAGACGACCAATCACTGCGCCTGGACGCCACGGCCAGCCAGGTGCGGCTAAACGGCCTCGATCCCCAGGAATTCTTCATCCAGCTCGCCGAGGAAATGGCCAGGAGGATGGCAGAGGCATTCGAGATCACGGAGGCGGACTACTCTGCCTTTGAGCAGGAGATTACCGAAAACGTGCTCTCTGGAGCCGGGGCAGGAGTCGGCGAATTCTCTCCTGACGAGCTGGACCTGGTGGGTACCTATGCCTTTGGAGACAACGGGGTCCTCCTCCTCACCGACGAGGATGGCGAAATCACCCAATGGCGCAACATGCTGGTCAGCGCCGTCGAAACGCTCAGCTGGGGCCAGGTCAAGGGCGCTAGGCCTTCAGCCCTTCGACGCTGAAGTAGCGGAAGCCCGTATCGCACAGCACGGTGACCAGACGCTTGCCAGGCCCCAGCTTCTGGGCCACCCGCAAGGAGGCAGCCACATTGGCCCCCGAAGAGGGCCCCACCAGCAGGCCCTCCTCGCGGGCCAGGCGCCGGGTGTAGTGGAAGGCCTCTTCGTCCTCGACCGCCACCACCTCGTCGACCAGTTCCCGCACCAGCACCGCGGGCACAAAGCCGGCGCCGATGCCCTGGATGCCGTGCAGTCCCGGCTTTCCCCCCGAAAGCACCGGTGAGCGGGCCGGTTCCACTGCCACCAGGCGTATACCCGGCACCTCCGCCCTGAGCACCTCCCCCACACCGGTGATGGTTCCCCCGGTCCCCACCCCGGCCACAAAAGCGTCGATACGCCCCCCGGTGGCGTCCAGAATCTCGCGGGCCGTGGTCTGGCGGTGGGCCTCCGGATTGGATGGGTTGTCGAACTGCTGGGGCATGAAGACCCCTGCGGGGTCATTTGCCTTGAGTTCCTCGGCCTTGCGGATAGCCCCGGCCATATCCTCCCGGGCGGGGGTCAGCACGATGCGGGCCCCGTAACTGGCCATCACCTGCCGCCGCTCCAGGCTCATGCTCTCGGGCATGGTCAGGACCAGTTGATAGCCCAGGGCCGCGGCGGTCATCGCCAGGGCGATCCCGGTATTGCCGCTGGTTGGCTCGACAATGGTCATGCCCGGCCGCAGGGCGCCCCGCTCCTGGGCGTCGCGGATCATCTTCACCCCGATGCGGTCCTTGACGCTGCCGGCCGGATTCCTCGACTCCAGCTTGCCGTAGAGCCGGCTGCCATTGGCCGGAGCCAAGGGCCGCAACTCGATCAGCGGCGTGTCCCCCACGGCGTCGAGAATGCTGTCCACCACCTTCAGCGCTGCCACTGGCTCATTTCCCTTGCGCGGTCGAGTCGGCCGGCACCGCCGGTTTGCCGGCCTGTCTGGTCAGGATGGTGCTGGGCGTCCCCGTGGGGGCTGGCCCGGTCTCAAGCCGCAGACCGCTGCCGGTGGTATACACGTCACGGTAGTTGGCCGGCACCAGCAGGATATCCAGCAAGGGGGTGATTTTTGCAATGGTTTCGTTGATATCCCCGATGAAGCTGCGCGGCGCATAGATGATATCGTTGCTCTCCAGGTGGATATTCTTGTCCAGGGCATGACCGTTGACCATCTGCTCGTAGTTGAGCGAGAACATCTGCGGCGCTCCCTCCACGTTGCGGATGATGCGGATATCGTTTCTGATCGCCGTCTCCTTCAGACCGCCGGCCTGACCGAGGGCTTCAAGCAGGGTGACATCCTCAGGAAAGACAAAGACATTTGGGCTATTTACCTCGCCGAGGATGATCACCTTCTTGCTCTGGCGGGCGATGCCGGGCACCACGAGAATGTCGTCGGCCTGGAGCACCACGTTGTCCCGGGCATCGCCGGTATTCAGCACCCGCTGGATGTTCAACCGGTAGGACTTATCGCCGCGGATGAGCTGCACTCGGTCGAGCTGGGCATCCGGGGTAGTGCCGCCCGCTTCCAGGATCAAATCCAACATCCTGACCTTGCCCTTGAGCGGATAACGTCCAGGTCCGGTCTTCCCCCCACCTAGGGTGGAGATCGAGAGTATGGCACCCTGCAACGAAACCATTTTGCTCTTGTACTCGGAGACATCGACATCGATACTGGGCTCGCGCAGGTATTTCTTCAGCTCTCTGGTCAACTCCTCGTCCAGTTCCCTGAGCGTCAGGCCGGCGGCACGGACATTTTGCACCATGCTGAAGGAGACCATGCCGTCACTGCGGACCGGAATCTCCTCTTTGACCTGCTCCAACCCTCGCAGGGTCACCTCGAGCACATCCCCATAGCCAAGCACGTATTCCGGGATCCCGATTGTTTCGGTGAAGGATTGCTTTTCAGGGTCATAGGGGAGCGCTTCGATGGGAATCAGTACCGCAGCAGGCGGTGCCGTGTACTGGCTCGCCCCACCACAGGCGCTCAGGGGCGCCAGCAGGATGGCCGCCCACCGGGGGATACTGCGCATTTTCATAGTGCGACTCTGTCCGCTTGAGCCTGGGATCTGGCCAGCAACCAGCGCAACTGACGGCTGCTCAGCAGCAGCAGTTGGAGCAGGCGCAGACCATAAGCCAGGGGGAAAAGGGGCGCGGGGAGATAGGGAAACACCTGCAGGAGCACCTGCGGCTGGGGGAAGCAGGTCTCTGCCAGGAAACGGCAGCGGCGGCCAAGCTGGGGGATGCTGAAAGCCCACAGCACATCCCCCCACTCGGCGCGACGGCGATCCTGAAAACTCTGGCGCAACAGATAGGCTTCGCCAGTGCGCAAGGGGATGCGCGCCAGCAGGGCCGCCGCCGGCTCAGGCAGCGGGCAGGCGGCCTGTTCCTGTAAAAAACCCAAGCCGTACACCAGGGGGCGGACCAGGTTATAGCGCCCCGCCTTGTCCTCCAGGCGCTCCCAGTCGATCCCCGCCTGCAGCAGCAGGTGCAGATCCAGGAACCAGGTGAGGCGCCTGAAGCTGTGCCTGAGGGCGTGCACCGCGGTGTAGAGCACCATGTCCTCCAGGCCCATGGTGCCCACTTCGACGCCCTCGACCCGGGTGGAACGGCTGTCCCGCCATACCTCTGCCAGGTCCATCCAGCCGGCATAACGCCGGGTGCGGATCCGGGCGGTGTTGAGCAGGTCCTCGTGCAGATCCAGAGCCAGATCACCGCTCACCCAGAGCCCGGGATGGCGCGGCACCGCCGCAAAACCCCGCCCCTGCAGAAGATCCCGAAAACGGCCCGCCACCTCCGGCCGGACCAGCAGATCCAGGTCGTCCATGGGCCGGCAACCCGGGTCTGGATAGAAGGGCAGGAGCGCCGCCCCTGGCAGGAGCAGCACCTGCTCGGCTCCCATGGCGGCCAGCAACCCGCCCAGGCGCTGCAGCGCCGCAAAATTGACCTCGGCCGTCTGCCGGTAGCTGCTCCGCCAGTTATCGCCCAACGCGTGCGGCAGCGCCACGGACTCAGCCGTACAGCGCTGATAGAACAACCCTTCGAGGCCTTCCTCGGCGGCCGGTGATACCAAACCTTCCCACTGGTCCGCACCCAGCTGCGCCAGGGCCTTCCCCTCTCCCAGGGTTGCCAGGAGGAGAGGCGGGGGCTGCCTCATGGCTGCAGCAGTCGGGCGTCGGCAAAGACCTGGATGATCCGGCGCACATCGGCCTGCGCCTGCGCGCTTTCCACTTCGTACTGGCTGCACAGGGCCGCGGCCAGCACCGCACTGGTCGCCCCGGCCCGGCAGAGTTCCCAGACCTGGGCCGCGCTGGCGTTGAGATGGTGCACCTGGCCGCTCTCGCCGTCGTAGATCATCCCCCCGTCCACCAGGGAGCGATAGAGCAACCCCGGACGGATTTGCCACACCCTCTGCGCGCCTAGCTCTTCCATACCTAGCGCAATTTGATGATGCGCAGCGCATTGACCTCAGCCTCGGCATCCTTGATGCGCTGGACCAGTCCCTGCCGGTCGCCCTGTGCCTGGGCGATGCGCTCGTTGGCCGCCTGCAACTTGTCGGAGATTGAATTGATGATATTCCGGCAGAGCAGTTGGCAGATATTGGTGTTGCTCAGCAGCATCTGCTCAAAGAGCCCCTGCGCCACCTCCAGCAGCACGCTGTTTTCGACCGCCATTACCTGATCGGCATAAGGCAGCCGGGTCAGGGCATTGACTTCCCCCAGGGCGGCGATGGGCTGCACCGGATGGTCGTACTTGCCCTCGGCGACGATCTTCACCTGTCCCTTGAGCAGAATGTACAGACCCTTGCAGGCTTCTCCCGGACTCCACACCGCCTCTCCCTCCTTGATGGCCTTGGGCTTGGCCACCTTGAGCAGCAGTTGCAAGTACTGCCCGGAAAGGCGGGTGAATACCGGAATCTGCAGCAGTTTCTGCAGCAGCACCTGTTCCTGGGCCTTGGCCGAGGGTGCTCTGTTGGTCATCGGACCCCTCCGCGGCGCTAGTCCTGCGCCGCCAGCATGGCGCTCAGCGCCTCGCTCTCGCCCACTGGGGGCGAGCAGGTGAAGTTGCGGCACAGGTACGCGCTGGCCCTGCCCGCGCTCACCGGTATCTTGCCGGCCAGCAGGGGCAGGTCGCGCACCACCTCTGCGGGATCGTCGCCCGGCAGGGCGCCCACCAGGACCTTGGCAGGCAGGAAGCGGCCCCGCACCACCCTGAGCAGCTGCTCGGCTCCCGGACCGACCACGGCGATCTGCCAGGGGTCACTCAGATAGAAATCGAGGGCGCAGAGCATCTGGGCGCTGGCCCCCGGAACCTGGCGCATCAGCCCCCCGAACAGGCGCAGGGTGCGCTCGGCCCTGGTCCGCATTTCGCCGTCCCCGGTCATTTCCCCCAGGCGCAGCAACACCAACACCCCCAGGGCATTTCCCGAGGGAGTGGGGTTGTCGTAGGGACTCTTGGTGCGCACGATCAAGGTCTCGGCCCTGCGGGCGGTGAAGAAGAACCCCCCCTGCTCCTCGTCCCAGAAGCGCTCGACCATCGCCGCGCACCAATGACGGGCCGCCTGCAGCCAGCGCCTTTCGAAGGTGGCCTCGTACAGGTCGAGCAGGGCATTGACCAGCGACGCGTAGTCATCCTGGTACGCCTCCAGACGGGCCTGGCCCTCTCCATAGGTGTGCCGCAGGGTCCCGCCCTCGGTCATCTGCTCCAGGATGAACGCCGCCGATGCCGAAGCCGCCTCCAGGTACGCCCTATCGCCGAGCGCCTGGCCGGCGCGGGCCAGGGCGCTGATCATCAACCCGTTCCACGAGGCGATGATCTTGTCGTCCCGCCCCGGTGGCACCCGCTGCTGTCTGGCCCTCAACAGGCGCTGCCGGCCCTCTGCCACCGCCCGCTGCAACTCCCCTGCTTCGACCCGCAGCAGGCGGGCCACCCCCTGCAGGGGGGCGGCCACATGGAGGACGCTCTTGCCGTGTTCGAAGTTGCCCTCTTCGCTGATGCCGTAGTACCGGTTGAAGAGCCTGGCCTGTTCCACTCCCAACACCGCGGCCACCTCATCCGGGTCCCAGGCGAAGAACCTGCCTTCCTCCCCTTCGCTGTCGGCGTCCTGGGCCGCATAGAACCCCCCGCCGGGCCGGGTCATCTCGCGCAGCACGTACTCCAGGGTCTCCTCGACCACCTGCCTATAGCAGGGCTCTCCGGTCAACTGGTAGGCTTCCAGATAGACCCAGGTGAGCAGGGCATTGTCGTAGAGCATCTTCTCGAAGTGGGGCACCAACCAGCGCTCGTCCACCGAATAGCGGTGAAACCCCCCTCCCAGCTGGTCGTAGATGCCGCCCTGGGCCATCTTTTTCAAGGTCGTTTCGACCATCTCCAGAGTTTCCTCGTCGCCGGTGCGCCGGTGGTGCCGCAGCAAGAGGGCCAGGCTCATGCTGGCCGGAAACTTGGGGGCCTGGCCGAATCCTCCGTGCGCAGGGTCGAAGTTCCCCTTGAGTTGGCGGCAGGCGTTTTCGATCAGTTCCGCGTCGAGTCCCGCCTCGCCCTCCCGCAGCACTGCGTTCTGCTGCAGGGCCTCGGTCAGCCTGGAGGCCTGGCTGTCCACCTGGTCGCGGTGGGTGCGGTAAAAATCCGCCACCGCCTGGAGCACTTTGGGAAAACCGGGACGGCCGTAGCGATCTGCAGGGGGAAAGTAGGTGCCCCCATAGAAGGGGCGCTGGTCCGGGGTGAGAAAGACGGTCATGGGCCAGCCCCCGCTGCCGGTCATGGCCTGGACCGCCCCCATGTAGATCTCGTCCAGATCGGGCCGCTCCTCCCGGTCCACCTTGATATTGACGAAGCGCTCGTTCATCAGGCGGGCGATCTGGTCGTCCTCAAAGGATTCCCGCTCCATGACGTGGCACCAATGGCAGGCCGAGTACCCCACCGAGAGCAGGATGGGGCGGTCTTCGGCCCTGGCCCTGGAGAGCGCCTCCTCACCCCAGGGATACCAGTCCACTGGATTGGAGGCGTGCTGGCGCAGGTACGGGCTGGTTTCGGCGCTCAGGCGGTTGGGCCGGCGCGAGGCCGCGTTATCACCGGATGCTCTGTTCAAGTCTAAAGTCATGTCCTCCCAATCGTTACAAATGTAATTAGAGGGGCGCAGTTAAACAACCAGTCCCCTTCGCAGCCCTCCCAGATACAGGCGCTGCAAGCAGTGTTTCCCATCCTGGCCAACCCTGTTTCCGGCCCTACACATCGCCGGAGGATGACCGCAGCTCGGCGTCTGAGCAACTATAGCCCGGCACACGACTTGCCCTCCGATCCACCCGCTGGCACGCCTCCTGCTATCCCCTCTGCAGCCTGGTTTCCAAACCAGATCCCTCATCCCTATTTCCGGAGGCTTTGCCATGTCCGAACTGAGAATGCCCGCCATCAACCAGGTGGCCATCGCCGGCCGCCTGGTCCAGGATCCCGAACTCCGCCAGAGCGAGAACGGCGTCCTGCGCCTGGTCGCCCACCTGGCCGTCAACCGCTCCTACCGGGACCGCAACAACGAATGGCAGGAGGAGGCTTCCTTCTTCAACATCGTCCTGTGGCACAAACAGGCCGAGTACTGCGCCAGCCGGCTCCACAAGGGCAGCCCGGTCCTGGTCACCGGGCGGTTGCGCAGCTACTCGTGGAAAGGGGAGGATCAGCAACCCCACTCCCTGGTCGAGATCCAGGTCCGTAACCTGCAACTCCTCGAAAAGACCCAGGAGCGGATGGCGGCAGAGATCGAGGAGCACAATGAGGAGGAGGGCGAGCTGGAACTGGTCTGAAGATCCCCTGGCATGGGGGCTAGCCCCTCATGCCAGGCCTCAGCTGGCCCGCTCGAAGAGGGCGGCGATGCCCATGCCGCCGCCGATGCACAGCGCGGCGATGCCCCAGCAGACCTGGCGGCGCTGCATCTCGGCCAGCAGGGTCACCGGCAGGCGCGCCCCGCTGGCGCCCACTGGATGGCCCAGGGCGATGGCCCCGCCCTTGACGTTGACCCGCTCCTCGTCCCAATCGAGTTCGCGGCCCACGGCCAGCACCTGGGCGGCAAAGGCTTCGTTCACCTCGACCAGGTCGATCTGGTCCAGCTTCATGCCCGCCTTGTCCAGCAGGCGGCGGATGGCTGGGGCGGGGCCGATGCCCATGACCGCGGGATCCACGCCGACGGCGGCCACTGCCCGCAGATGGGCCAGGGGCCGCAGCCCTCGCTGGCGGGCGGTCTCTTCGGCCATGACCACCATGGCGGCCGCCCCGTCGTTGATCCCCGAGGCATTGCCGGCGGTCACCGTACCCTCCGGCTTGAAGGCCGCCGGGAGCCTGGCCAGTTTCTCAGCCGTGGCGTCGGCGCGCGGATGTTCGTCCTCGGCAATGAGCAGTGGCTCCCCCTTGCGCTGGGGTACGGCCACGGGGACGATCTCTCCGGCAAAGAGCCCCCCAGCGGCGGCCTGCTGGTAGCGGGCCTGGCTCTGGGCGGCAAAGCGGTCCTGATCTTCCCGGGAAATGCCGTACTGGGCGGCCAGGTTCTCGGCGGTGAGGCCCATGTGGCAGTCGTAGAAACAATCCCACAGGCCGTCCAATAAGAGCAGATCTACCAGCCGGCCGTGGCCCAGGCGCTCGCCCCAGCGCGAGTTGGGCAGCGCGTGGGGCACCCGGCTCATGTTCTCCATGCCCCCGGCGGCGATGATGGTGGCCTCCCCTGAGGCGATGGCCTGCCCCGCCAGGGCGATGGCCTTCAACCCCGAGCCGCAGAGCTTGTTGACCGTGGTCGCCGGCACCGCGTAGGGAACACCGGCCTCCACCGCGGCCTGCCTGGCCGGATTGGGCCCCAATCCCCCCTGGTAGATCGTCCCCATGATCACTTCGTCCAGTTGCGCAGCTTCCACGCCGCAGCGCTCCAGCGCAGCCCGTATGGCCACTGCCCCCAGGCTGGGCGCTCCGACCTCTGCCAGCCCCCCGCCGAACTTGCCGATGGCAGTGCGGGCGCTGCCGACAATCACCGGATCTGGCATATCTCCCCCCGATGGTTGACGCAATCCCTGTTCAGCGATATTTTTAATTATCTCGTATCGCTGTCCGCCGCGAAAAGGATCCTATGGCCTGGGCCAAAAGCAAATTCTTCCTCGAAAAACTGCAGCTCTTCAGCATCGTCCTCTACCTCATCTGCCTGGGCGGCTATGTCATCCCGGCGGTGGGCGAGGTCTTCGACCAGTTCCGGGCCGACATCCTGGGATTCACCTTCTTCTCCCTCTTCATCGCCTCCACCATCCTCCTCAGTTTCGAGAAGAAGACAGCCGAACCCGCCAAAGAATGACGGGGCAGTAGCTCAGTTGGGAGAGCGCGAGCTTTGCAAGCTTGAGGTCAGCGGTTCGATCCCGCTCTGCTCCACCAGATTCAAGGGTAATGGACAGAAGGAGTTAGAGCAAGCCTAAACTCTGAGTCTTCTGTCCATTTTTCTTTGCCATCTAACGATCATCTGACGAAGCTGCACCTATTTCAGGAAACCCCTTCTATCCTCGGCACAGTCCTTGTGTTACTTTGTCTGGGTAGTTTTGATGCTGAGGAGGTCTTATGCTGAAACTTCTCACCCTCCTGTGCTGGATGGTGCTCCTGGCTTCCTGCTACGACGCCCCGCGCGACAACCCCCTTGACCCGGCCCTGACCCCTGCAGTGGAATTGCAGGTGGCCCTGGACGACACCGCCGGCACCGCCACCCTCACCTGGAGCCAGTACGAAGGGCAGCAGCCCTTCCGGGAGTACCGCGTCCTGCGCAACGAGGTCGAGCGCACCCGGGTGGACACCCTGGTCCATATCCCCGCTGTGGAGCAGACCAACTTCGTGGACTCGTCGCTGGCGCCTGCGACCGCCTATGAGTACCGGGTCACGGTGGTGAATGCGGGTGGGTACGAGGCCTCCTCGGCGGGATCGACTGCGCACCCCCTGAACCTGCCCCCAGTGCGTATCGCGCGGGCGGACTTCAATTCAGCCGCAGCCTCGGCGAGCCTGGCCTGGACCCGGTACCAGGGACCCCGCTTCAAGGCGTATCGCGTCCTGCGGAGTACCACAGAGCTGGCCGCCCAGGTGGTCCAGGAGAAATCAGACATCGCGGACACCTCGCTGGTGGACCCGGGCCTCTTGGGGAACACCGAGTATTTCTATCAGGTGGTGGTGCTGACTGAGCGCGGGGAAGAGGTGAAGAGCGAGGAGCAGGGCAATGCCTTCCATCGCTTGGTGGACACCTTCCCACTGGAAGGAAGGTTCCGGCCCTTTGTGCGGCTCTATCGGTAAGGGGACCGGATCGTGGCGCTGGTACTCCATCCAGAGCAAGAGGAAGCGGTACAGCTCCTTTTCTTCGATCTGGATTTTCAGCAAATAGATGAACAGACACTGTTAAACACAGCCTCATCGATCAGGGAGGGAATAGGTGGAACACTGAGCGTGAGCACGGCCCAGAATCCAGAAGGTCAGCGGTTCTTTAGCATAGCGACATCCCCGAATTTTTCACCTGCGGTTACATATGGAGTCCTGTCTTGGGGGCCGGATGGGCAGATGATCGTGCAGGAACACCTCCTCTTTACCGATGCCTTTCCAGCTCCTCTCGCTGGGGCAGAAGGGGAGGTGCTGGGCGAAATCGCCCTTCTAGGGGGGAGTCAATTCGATAATGTGGCGGTTTCCACCGGGGATCGCCTGCTCTTTGCCGAGGACTTCTCTGCCTTTACAGCAAGCCTAGAGGGCGCTACGGAAGCAATCCACGGCTGGGAGTTCTCTACTCTCTACTTCCTCAACAGCGGAAGGCTTAATGCAGGGGCTAGGCAGAGTGTCGCCCGCAGGGTGGACGAAGCATGGCAGGATTTCCGTCTGGAGGCTGACGTAGTTCCATTTATTCAGATAGGGGGAGATACCTTCTCCCGGTTTACCCTGCAGTTCGATATAGCAAACCAGCAGGTCCTGCTGAACTGGGACTTCGTGCCACCCGCAGAACTGGGCCTCGAAGCCCAGCACCAGACCTTTACCGCGCCCTTCCAGCTCCTCAATGGGCTATTCTATCGCATGAGCCTGGAGGTGGTGGACGGACAGGTGAGGGCGGCGGTGAAGAGCCCGGTACTCTGGGCTGGTGTGAAAGGGGCGGCCGCTACCTGGAGCAACCTAGTAGCGCTAGGGAATAGCCTGGCCTGTACGGTAAACGAGCAAGCCTATAGCCTCACCCCACAAGGCCAGGCCACTCTCCTCTCCTCCTTTCCATCCAGGGTCAGTGAACTGCGGGTGTGGGAGGCAGGGCGCGGCCACAACATGGGCGTCTGCCTGCCCGAGCAGAACCAGATCTTCCTGGGGCTGGTGCCTGCGACCAAAGAATCCTCGTGGTCCACCTTCATCAGGGAGGCGGGCAGTATCGGCCCGCGTATCGGGCCAGAGCAGGGCTATCTGTTCTATCCCTTATCCTTCGGCGTGGGGCCGGATGGGAGGGTCTATGTGCTGGACGCGGGGAATGGCCGCATCGTGGTCTTTGACCAGAAGGGGAGATATGTCACCCAGTGGGGCCGCAGGGGGGATGGACCGGGGGAATTCGACTTTGGTAGGGGGGATAACAGTGGCTACTTAAATGGAGATTTGGACTACGCCGGCAGCCTTGCGGTGGACAGCCAGGGCTACATCTATGTGGCCGACGAAGTAAACAAGCGGATCCAGAAGTTTGCGCCCTGAGCACAGGTGCGGTGAAAACTCAACCCTTGACCATGACGATGACGACCCCCACCAGAGAGACTATGAGTCCCCCTATGGCTACCATGGCCGTCACCAGTGAGGAGAAACGCGAGTCGAAGCGTTTGGCGAGGAGTTCGTATTTCTCGTCGATCCGCTGGTTGGTTTCATCGATCCGCTGGCCCAGGTCCTTGCCCAGCTGGTCAATACGGTTGTTCAGCGAAAGGCTGACCCCGTCGATCCGCTGGCCCAAGTCTTTACCTGTCTGATCGAGGCGGTTGTTCTGCGCGGTGGCAAATTCATCGAGGCGCTGGTTGGTTTGATCTATGCGGGTATGGACCACGCGGAGTTCGTTCCGCAGATCCTGGCGCAGATCCTGGATATCCTCGCGCAGGTAGGAGATGCCCCAATGGAGTTCTGCCGGCGGCGGTGGCCGCGAGGGCTGGGAAGTAGAGGTTTCAGTCATGGCAAGTTCCCTCTGGGGTACAGGGAATATACACCGGCGCGGGCGCTGGGCCAAGACATAAGTAGCAAGGTCCGTGCCATGACGGCCCTCTGAGGAAGAGCCGGCCTGGGGGCAGGGCGGATGTGGTGCGGACGAGTCAGTCCTGTAGCCTTTTCAACTCATCGAAGCAGGGAGGTGATATGTCCTGGAAGACGGTGAACTGCGGGGTGTGCGGCCTTGGCCTGCTCCTGGCTTCCTGCTACGACGCCCCGCGCACCAACCCCTTTGACCCGGCCCTGACGCCCCCGGTGGAGTTGCAGGTGGCCCTGGACGACACCGCCGGCACTGCCACCCTCACCTGGACCCGGTACGAGGGGAAACAGCCCTTCCGCGAATACCAGGTGCTGCGCAAGGTGCCGGGTCTGGAAAAGGTGGACACCCTGGCCCACCTCCCCGCTGTCGAGCAGACCACTTTTGTGGACACCACCCTGGCGCCGGATACGGACTATCTCTACCGCGTGTCGGTGGTGAACAGCGGCGGCTTCGAGGTCCCCTCGCCGGAAGCGGAAGCGCGGCCTTTTAACCTGCCCATGGTACAGTTGCTGGAGCCGGAGTTCGATTCCAGGACCGCTTCGGCGGCATTGAAGTGGACAGCCTACAAAGGCCCGCGCTTCAAGACCTATCGGGTGGAGCGCCGCACGACGGAGTCGGCCGTGCAGGTGGTGAAGGAAGCTGCGGACCTGGCGGACACCGCCTACGTGGATAGCCTGCTGTCGGGGAACACCGAGTATTTCTACCGGGTGGTGGTGAAGACCGAGCGAGGGGAAGAGGCGCCCAGCGAGGAAAAGACCGGGATCTTTCATCAACTGCTGGCCACCTGGCCCCTGGGGGAAGAGGCGCAGCCTGCCGGGCGGCTCTACGTGGAGGGAGACCGGATCGTGGCCCTGGTGTCCCGCAAGAATAGACCCTGGGTCCTCTCCTTTGATCCAGCAGGCCGGCGTCTGGAGGAACAGAAGTTATCAATTGTAAGTCCTTGGAACTCTCCTGTTGCAGCCACCAGTCTGAATGCTGCGGGGCAGCGGTTTCTCGGCTTGAGTATTTGGGGTACCTCTGGGATTCTGTCTTTCGAAGCGGACGGACAGCCGATCGTGCGGGAACGCCCCCTTTTTACCGACAATTTCCCCAACCGCAGCGAAGCAGAAAAACAGGTGTTGGGTGAAATCTCCCTTCTGGGGGGCCAATTCGACAAGGTGGCGGTTTCCACGGGCGGGCGCCTGCGCTTTGCGGAGGACTTTGATGGATTTCCTCAAGGTGTTGGATTGTTTAGCTCAGTGCAAAACTGGGAATTCCATGGGGGGAATCCATTGGTCTCAGATGGGATCCTTTTTTCTGGAGTATCAGCGACCCGCACCTTTGCTGAGGAAACCTGGCAGGACTTTCGTCTGGAGGCGGATATGGCGGTGCCCCCCGAGGGAGGGGTCGCAGGAAGCATACAAATAGGGGGGGATACCCTCTCGCGCTTTGTCCTGACCCTCGATACGAAAAACCAGCAGGTCCAGTTGAACTATGGTTTTGCTCCTCCTGCTGAACTGGGTCTCAAAGCGCAGGGAGATAGCGCTGCGGTATCCCTCCCGATCATGGGTAGGGTATTCTATGGCCTGAGCCTGGAGGCTGTGGACAACAGGATCAATGCTTCGCTGCGTGATCCAGTGCTCTGGACAGAGGGGAAGAAGCAAATCCCTGTTGCCAACTTTGCCATCTCGCCAGCAGAGGCGCGCGAGCTAGCTCCTGTCTGGAGCAGTCTGGCCACGGTGGGGGATATCCTCGTGTTCACCAGGGAGGAGCAGGTTTACAGCATCACGCAGGAGGGCGAGAAAATCTCCCAGGAACCGTTCGAAACCCCGATAGGCGAGATCCGGGTCTGGGAAGATCCGCGAGACCAGGCCCAGTGGATCGGGGTCTGTCTGCCCGAGATCGACCAGGTCCAGATGGGCCGGGTGCCCAAAAACAACCCCTCAAAGTGGCCATCTAAGGGCAGATCGAGATCAGCGCGAACCGTGGACATGGAGATCCTTGCCTTCCTGCTTGCCGCCGAACAGCCGGCAAAAGAGAAACTCCCGCTGCTCCTTCTCTGGCTTTGAGAGGAGATCGCGGATCAAGATACGAACAACCATTGTCCGCCTCAATTCGCAGCGGCCACCTCACTCTGACCTGATCCCACCTTCCCGCTCCTCCACCAGATTCACCCGCCGCCAGCGCAGGGCCTTGCCGCCCCGGCGCACCGCCAGGGTCGCCAGGCCGTAGGGGCCGATCGCCGTGCGGATGGCCTGGCGGAAGGGTTTGACCCGCACCTGGATCTGGCGCTCCCGGGAAGAGGTGTTGTAGAGCCGCACGATCAGTTCTTCCCCGGCTTCTGCCTTCTTGAGCGCCACCACCTGCACCTGAGAATCGTCGACCACCACCGATCCCACCACCTGGAGGCACCGGCGGCGTTCCGCCTTTTCCGGCTGCGGGTAGTACACCTGCCAGACCAGCGGGGTGTTGAGCACCTGGGCGGCGCGGCTCACCCGGGTCTCGTCGAAACGCCCGCCCACCACGAGCGCGTACCGCATTTCGTGCTCCCCCTGGTCCTGGCGCGGGGCAAAGCGATTGTTCAGGCGCTCGTCGCGGGGATCGATGTTGAAAGAGCTGTAGGCCGGCGAGCGCACCACATTCAGGGCCAATTCGCTTTCCGTCAGGCTGTGGGCGAAGCTGCCAGTGTTGAGGGCGGCCAGGAATACCGGCTTGCCCCCCTGCTTGCCGCGCACCGCCACCCAGCGCTGGTTGGTCCGCTCCTCGTGATCCTTTCCGGGCCGGCGCTCGACGGCGCTGTACAGGGTCTCAGCGCTGCTCTTCTCGGCGACAAAAGCCAGCGGCACCACCAGCTTGAGCATCCGGTCGCGGTGGTTGTTGAAGAGCCGGTCGCGGACTTCCAGACTGCCCTCCGGATGGCCGATCACGTACTGGCGCACCAGGGCGCTGGGGCCGCAGACAAACACCGCCTCCACCACCGTGCGCAGCGGACCCTGTTCGCTGATGCGGATGGGACGGGCACTGGTCTCCTTGAGCCCCAGCCACTTGTCGGGGGCTGTCGGCGCCAGCTGGGCCACCTCCTTGCGGCTGGCCAGGCGGAAACGCTGGGCCGAACCCTGGTCCCAGCCCGGCGAGGTGGACCAGAGCTGGTGTCCCTTGAGTTTTTTGGGGCTGCCGCAGGTCCAGCTGTGGTCCAGGTCAGCCCAGTACACTGGCGCCAGGGCCCCGGGACGCACCAGGGATTTGGCAGAGCCGGGCAGGGCCAGGTGGTCGATCAGCCCGGTGCGCGGATTGATCTTCAGGGTGAAGTGGTCGTTGCGGAAGGTCAGAGTGCGGGCGTTGACTGGTGGGATGCGGATTTTCTCAGGCCGGTCGTTGATATAGTACTCGTCGAAGCGGGCGATTTCCCAGGGCTGCAGGTCCACCACCGCCGCCAGGCGCACCCGCCAGTTGCCGGCGCAGTTGGCCTCGGCCAGCAGCCGTTGGCAGGGGTAGTCGCGGCCCCGGTGGCGCAGACGCACCTCTGGATCGCGGATAGCCCAGGCATTGCAGTTGAGCTGCACCTCGAACTCCACCTGGGTCTGCACCGGAAAGCTGTGCGGGTTGGCGATGAAGATCGGCGCCTCGCCCTGGGCCGCTTGGGGCTCGCGGCAGATCAGGCTGTGCAGGGCGCGGAACTGCTGCCGGCGCAGGATCTCGCGGGCGTGGGCCAGCAGCTGCACGCTGTCGCGCTCGGCCGAGGGCACTGCCGAGCCGGGCAGGATGTCGTGGAACTCGGAGAAGAGGATGTCCTTCCAGGCCACCTCCAGGTCCTTGGCCGGGTACGGGGCGCAGCCCCACCACCAGGCCAGGGCCGACAGGCGCTCGGCGGCAGCCATCAGGCTTTCGGCCTCGCGGTGGCCCCGCTTGACCCGGCTCATGGAGGTGTAGCAGCCGGGGAAGCTGTTCTGGATCTCACCGCGCACCAGGGGCAAAACCCCGCCGGCGCGCAACCGCTGCGAGAAGAAGCGGTCAGTGGTGCTCTCGATCCATTCGTACTCGGGATGCGCCTCAACGTACTGCTGAAGTCGCGCGTATTCGTCGCGCGAGGGACCGCCCCCGTGGTTGCCGATGCCCCACAGGATGAGGATATCGGACTCGGCGGCAAAGTGCACCAGAAAGCGGTCTAGTTTCTCGGCGATGCGGCCGTTGGTCAGGTAGTGGTCATCGCCGCGCCTGGCGATCACCTCGCTGCCCGAGCGGTCCTGCCAGCGGAAGGCGCCCACCGGCAACTCGTAGGTGCCCAGGTCGGGCCGGCAGAAGAGGTAGTGCTCCATGCCGCAGCCGCGCAGGATCTGGGGGAAGCCCTCGCCGTGGCCAAAGGGGTCGAAGTTGTAAGCGGTCTTGGGCAGCTTGCCGAAACGGCTGGCAAAATAGCGCCGGCCCAGCAGGTAATGGCGGATGTGGCTCTCGCCGCTGGCATTGTTGACGTCCGGTTGGAGATAGGCCCCGCCGGCGATGTGCCAGCGCCCTTGGGCTACCAGCCGCTGGATGCGCCGGAAGAGCTGCGGCTCGTACTCCTCCGCCCAGCGGTAGAGCAGGGCCTCGTTGTGGTTGAAGACAAAACCCCGGTGTCGCTCGCAGAAATCGGCCGCCACCCTGAAGGTGGACAGCGCCTCGGTCAGGCCGTCCTCCCAGTGCCACAACCACACCGGGTCCAGATGGGCGTTGCATACCAGGTGCACCCTCTTCTTGCTCATGGCCGCCTCCCTCCTCAGTGATTAGATGCTGTGCGCCGGGCTGGCGCCGGCCCCCTCCTTCAAGGAAACCCGTAGATGCTGGCCGCGCTGGCCAGCCCCCACAGCACCAGGGCGATCTGCAGCGGCCGATCTTTCCAGACCACTGCCGTAGGATTGGCCCCTCCCCCCAGCTTATAGACCACGTAGAGATAGCGGAGAATGCCGTAGAGCACAAAAGGGATGGTCCATTGCATGTGCCCCCCGGTCTGACTCTCCCCCACCCCGGTGGCGTACAGGGCGTAACAGACCAGGGTCGAGGAAGTGAGCACGGCAATGACCTGGTCGAGGAAGGGCAGGCTGTATTCTTCGAGGGTGGCCCGGTGCTGGGCGGCTCCCTGGGCCAGGACCACCAGTTCCTGGCGGCGCTTGACCACCGCCAGGAAGAGGGCCAGGGTGAAGGTGCAGAGGATGAACCAGGTGGAGATCTGCACGGCGATGACCAGGGCCCCGCTCAGGGCGCGCAGCAGGAAACCGGAAGCCACGATCAGCACGTCGATCAGCACCAGGTGCTTGAGCTTCCAGGAATAGGCCAGGTTGAGGAAGGTGTACGCCAGGGCCACCCCGCCAAAATGGGGGCGCAATGAAAAGGCGCCGGCCAACCCCAGGGCGAACAAGAGCAGGGCGGCGACCATCGCCGCCGGGACCGGCACCTGGCCGGCGGCGATGGGGCGCCTGGATTTTTCAGGGTGCAGGCGGTCCTGCGGCAGGTCGAAGACGTCGTTGCACAGGTACACCGCCCCGCTCAGCAGGCAGAAACAGCCCATCCCGGCCAGGGCGCGCAGGGCGTACTCGCTCTCCAGAACATGTCCGGAAAAAACCAAGGCCGGCAGGACGAAGAGATTTTTGATCCATTGGTGGGGACGCGTGGAAAGCAGCAGTCGGTATAGCATCAGACCCCGG
>JACPJE010000176.1 GCA_016187725.1 Candidatus Latescibacterota bacterium | reverse complement strand
AGGGTCTTGGGGGAGGGCAGCGCTTTTTGCGCCGCACCCCATACGTTGGGGTGCGGCGGGACGCGCCTTGAGAAAGACCGAAGTGGGTCACTCCCCGACGCGCCCCCTGCGCCCCCTACCTCGGCAGCGGCTCCAGCCCGAAATATTCCCGGTATGCGTCCACTGCCGCCCGGTAGTTGGCCACCGGCATATCCTCGTGCACCGAGTGGCTGGCGTGGATGATGTGGCCGCCCCGGCTGCGCCGCCCATAGTCCAGGCAGGCGATCACCTCCGCCTTGATCGACTCTTCGGTGCCGTGGCACAGGTTGTGGCGGGCGTCCAGGTTGCCGATGATGCAGATCCGGTCAGCCACCCCCTCGGCGATCAGCCGCGGCCAGTGCATGCCCGCGGCCTGGTCCACCTCCTTGTACCCGTCGATGCGCGAGTCGAAGAAATACTCCTGCTTGATGGGCCAGTGGTTGCCGTCGGAGGTGTAGACCGCCTTGGCGCCCAACTGGTGGATCAGGTCCACGTGCGCCTGGATGGCAGGGAGGATGAACTCGCGGTACAGGGCCGGGGAGATGAAGGGCCCCTTGTCGCAACTGACGTCCCCGCCCATGGCGATCACCGCGCAGCCGCTCTCCACCAACTGGCGGGTGCCCGGAAAGGCGTGGGCCATCTGGTACTCCATCCAGCGGCGGATCAGCTCCGGCTCCTCGATCAGCCACATGAGCATGAAGGGCGGGTAGAAGGCCACCCCGGTGCCACAGCCGATCTCGCCCATGTAGGTCCACTCGATCCCCTCGGCCTGGGCCAGCCGGCGCACCCCGTCCACCACCGGGTCCGGGCCGCTGAGCGGTGGCACCGTGCCGTCCCACTCTTCGAGTTGTTTTCGCAATTGCTCCTCGTCGTAGCGGTGCGAATAACTGGCCTCCTCGGCGGGGTTCTCCAGCACCACCAGATCGGTGCGCTCATCGCGATGGTATTTGACCCCGTTCAGGGTCCAGGTTCGCGGCCCGGTCTTGACCGGGCGGGTGTACTGGCGCGGCGGTCCGCCGTTGAGGCGCACCATGTCCACCTGAAAGAACTTGTTGACCAGGAACTGGGCTTCGATAGTGGCCCGCAACATCTCCTCGTACGAAACCCCCTCGGCCATGGCGTCCCAGGCCATGCCGGCGTCGGTGGCCACCGTGCGGCCGCAGATATCCCAGTAGATGGGGTGATAGGGCGAGTAGATCTCGAAGAGCGGGGTGTGATCCGGGGGCTGATGCGCCAGGGCCCGGGCCACGCGCTCAGCAGATGCCGACATCTATCCTTCCCTCCCCGCCGGGACCTGCTCGGCAGCGGAAGTGTTGAGCACCTGCACCCCCAGGGCGGCAAAAGCGGCGACCCACGCCTCCACCACCGCCTCGTCCGGCACTTCGATCTCCAGGCGGTCCTTCGCCTCCAGCCCCAACCGCTCCAGCTTACCGGTACCGAGTCGGTGATAGGGCATCAGTTCCACCCCCTCCAGGCCGGGTAGGGAGCGGGCCAGCTCGGCCACCGCGGCAAAGTGCTCGGGCCGCGCGTTGTACCCGGGGACCAGGGGCAGGCGCAGGCGCACGCGACCTCCCCGGTCGTGGAGCAGGCGCAGGTTTTCCAGGATGGGGCCCCGCAACACCCCGGTGAAAGCGCGGTGGCGCTCCTCGTCGGTCTCCTTCAGGTCAAAGAGAAACAGGTCCACCAGCGGCAGGAGTTCGGCAAAGTGGGCCGCAGGGCCAAAGCCGCAGGTCTCCACGCAGCAGTGCAGTCCTTCGGCGCGGGCCGCCTGCAGCAGGGCGCGCACAAAGCCGAATTGCAGGGTTGGCTCGCCCCCCGACAGGGTCAGGCCGCCGCCCGAGGTCTGGTAAAAGGGTTGGTCGCGCCGCACCAGCTCCAGGACCTCGGCCACCGAAACCTGGCGGCCCACTCCTTCCATGGCCCGGGCGTAGCAGCCCTCCAGACAGGTGCCGCAGACCTCGCAGCGCTGGTGGTCGAGGACATGGAGCCCCTCGACAATGGCGTGGGCCCCGTGCGGGCAGACGTTGAAACAGTGCCCGCAGCCTACGCATTTGTCGGCCTGGAAGGAGATCAGCGGGCGGACCGGAATCCCCTCGGGATTGTGGCACCACACACAGTGCAGGGGACAACCCTGCAAGAAGACGGTGGTGCGGATGCCCGGCCCGTCGTGCAGGGAGCAGCGCTGGATCTCGAAGACACGGCCTAGCTCAGACATGGGAGAACTCCGTGCGCAGGATCAATTCGTCCTGCATTTGCGGCGATAGGCGGGCGAAGTAATCGGTGTACCCGCCGATGCGCACCACCAGGTCGCGGTACTCCTCGGGGTGGGCCCTGGCCTTCTTGAGCGTCTCCTGGTCCACTGCGTTGATCTGGGTCTCGAACCCGCCCCGCCGCAGGAAGGTCAGCACCAGGTCGCGCAGGCCCTGGCGGCTGACCGGGGAGCGGAGCAGGGAAGCGTTGAACTTCATGTTGTACGCCAGCCCGCCGATCATCGGGCGGTGGTCCCAACTGGTGGTGGACAGGATGGCCGCGGTCGGGCCAAAGCGCTCGCGGCCCTGGGCCGGGCCGCAGCCGTCGGCAAAGGGGAAGCCGGCCCGCCGGCCGTCGGGGGTGGCCCCGGTCTGGCGGCCCAGGTGCTCGTGCATGATCCAGACAAAGGCCCCCGGCACGTACGGGCTGTCGTCGGGGGCCAGGCAATGGCGGCCGCACGCCTCGACGGCGAAACCCACGACCTGGGACACCAGTTCGTCCACCTGCGCGCAGTCCTGGCCGTACTTGGGGTAGGCGTTGAGGAAACGCAGGCGCAGGGCCTCCTTCCCGGCGAAGTCAGCGTCGAGGGCGGCCTTCAATTCGGCAAAGCCGAGGCGGCGCTGGGTGTAGATCTCCTCGCGCAACACGTACAGGGAATCGGCCAGGTTGGCCAGACCCACGAAAGAACACTCCGCCCAGTTGTACACCGCCCCGCCCTCGTCCAGATCCCGGCCCCGGGCCAGGCAGTCGCGGGTGAAGACGCTCTGCAGGGGCTTGCGGCCCCGCGCCTGCCGCACCCCCCGCGCCTGGTTCTGCTCGGCCACGCCCCGGGCCACGGCCGCCCCCAACCGGCGGCGGTAGCGCTCCAGGAAGGCTTCAAAGCTGGGAGCCGGGTCCCCGACCTGGGCGGCGATCTCCTCCAGCAGCAGGCCGCAGGTATTGTAATAGGGGGAGGCCACCCAGATATTGCTCGCTCCCCCCGGAGTGATCTCCACGCAGGTGGAGTTCACATAGCGGCAGGACTCGGCAGGAGGTACGCCCAGTTGGCGCAGGCCCTGCTGGATGATCTCGTCGCCGAAGAAGGCCGGGTTGGCGCACCCGTCGGCGATCAGTTCCAGGGCCAGGTCCACCAATGCCCTCGGCGTGCCCTCATGCCAGCACACCCCCACGGTGGGATAGATCAGCCGGGTCCGCCGCAGGGCCTCCAGGCACAAGTAGGAGAGTTCGCTGGTCAGGTCGCGGCCCTCTTCGTCACGGCCACCCACCATCGCCGAGATGGCCAGGCCGTCGGGGATGAATTCGTTGATCAACAGATACAGGGATTCGAGCAGTACCAGGGCCTCGCCCTGGTCCAGGCGGCCGGCAGCCAGGTCCTGCGCGAAGAAGGGCTGCAGGGTGCGGTCCAGATGGCCGGGGACCACCAGGCCCACCGGCTCCCCCTGCATGACCCCCACCAGGGTCAGCCACAAAAGCTGGAGGGCGTCGCGGAAGGTGGCCGGCGCCTGGTGGGCGACGCGCCGGCAGGAGGAGGCAATCTCCTCCAGTTCAGCCTGCCGCACCGGCCCGGCCAGGGGCTGGGCCGCCTCGGCGGTTTCGGCAGCGTGTACACACAGCAGCGACAGGCCCTTCAGGGCGTAGAGAAAGGACTGGTACGCAGCCGCCCGCTCGCCGGTGGCCTCTGCCATCAACCCGTGGACGTGCCCGGCCAGGCCGGCTATGCCCCGTGCCATGAGCGGGTCCAGGTCCAGTTCGCAGTGGCCGGTCTGCCCGGGCGGCCCGGGGTACTGCTCCAGGTAGCGGCGGGCCGCCTCTACTTCCTCTGGCGCGCCTTCTCCGCGGTCCAGGTCGATGCGGCCGGCCAGCAACTCCAGCTCGTCCAGGGCCAATTCCACCGCGGCCAGGCGGTCGCGCACCAGCAGGCCGCGGCGCAACTGCCATGAGGAAAGACCCTCGCTGGCGCGCAAGGAGCGGGCCGAGACCACTGGCATGCCCGCCAGGGACCAACCGCTCCGGCCGCTCCGCTTGCGTTCCAGCAGGCGCTGGCGCAGCACTTGCACGCGCTGGGCCTCGCCCTGCCGGGAGACTCGTTCCCCGGTCAAAATCTGGCTCATCGCTCTCCCTTATTCACTCCAGGGCCGCTTCGGCCATGGCCTGCACGTTCTGGGGGGAGACATTGGGCAGCAGGGCCTCGTGGCTGGGGCTGACGCCCAGAAAGGCGATGCGCCCCTTGAAGCTGCGGGCCAGGGTCTGGGCCTCCATGTCGGCGGCGAGAGCCTGCAGGGGATGTAGGCACTCGACCCCGGCCTCGATCAGCCGGTCGATCACCTTGAAGACCGAGCCACAGGAGTGGAGGATCACCTGGTACCCGCGGGCGTGGGCCTGCTCGGTGAAGCGGCGGAACCAGGGCAGGACGAACTGGTCGAACTGGGCCGGCCCGCAGATCAGGTCGCGCTGGGTGCCGAAATCATTGCCGAAGAAATAGCCGTCCATCAGCCCGCCGGCCGCGTCGAAGAAGCGCTCGTTGGCCTCGTGGAAAAAGGAGCAGACCCGGTCAGTGACCGCCTGCACCAGTTCCGGGTTGAGGTACATGTTCATCATGTACTGCTCCATCCCGAACAGGTCCATGACGTGGTGGTAGAAGGGGGCCCAGAAACCGCTGGCCCGGTAGTAGGGGCCCGCGTTGCGCAGGGCATCCAGCACGGGCTCAAAGGCGAGGTAGTCGGGATTGGGCCACTCGTAGAGGTCGTCGACGGCGGCCGGGTCCTCGCAGTGGGCAAAGGGCCCGGGGGTGCCGTGGGCGCTCTTGCCGGGGATGTCGAAGAGCCCCCGGCCCTGGGGGTGCCGGTACACCCCGGCGGGAATCCAGCGGAAGTCGTCGCGCAGCTTCAGGCGCAATTCCTCGGGGGTGGAGGTGCCGAAGTAGGCGTGGTAGAGCAGCCAGGTGTCGGGGTGGGGATTGCCCAGCCAGAAACCGCAGCGGTCAGCCGGTTCCCCGGCGATGATGGTGCGCAGGCGTTGGCGGCTGTTCATCCCTTTCACCGGCTCAGTGCTCCCCATTGAACTCCCGCACCGCCTCCAGCATGGCGGCGATGTTCTCCACCGGGGTGTTGGCCTGGATATTGTGCACGGCGTTGAAGACAAAGCCCCCCTGCCGCGAGAAGATCCGGCAGCGCTCCAGCACCTGGGCGCGCACCTCCTCGGGGGTGCCGAAGGGCAGAATGCGCTGGGTGTCCACCCCACCGCCCCAGAAGACCAGCCGGTCCCCGTAGCGCTCCTTGAGTTTTTCCGGTTCCATGCCCGCTGCCGAGCACTGCACCGGGTTGACGACGTCGAAGCCGGCCTCGATGAAGTGGGAGAGGAAGGGCTCCACCGCTCCGCAGGAGTGCTTGAAGGTCTTCCACGAGGTATGGGCGTGGACCCAGTCGTTGATCTGCCGGTAATAGGGGGCGTACAGGGAATCGAAGGTCTCGGGCGAGCAGAAGCTGGAGGTCTGGGTGCCGAAATCCGTGCCGCAGACAAAGAGCACGTCGATGGCCTCGCCCACCAGCGCGTGGATCTTTTCGAGGTTGGCCAGGGCCAGTTCGCACTGGCAGGAGAAGACGGCGTGCAGGTAGTCCTGGCGGACCAGGGTGGAGATGTACCATTCGGTGATGTCGCGGATGCCCTTGGGGCGCTTGAGGAAGGGGGCCGGCACCAGGGCGATGTCGCCGAAGGCCGTACCGCCGAAGGTGCCCATCCTGGCCCTGGGCGAAGCGGCGGTGCGCTCCACCTCGGCGCGGAGGTGCTCGAGGGTCGGTGCGTCGGCGGGGGTGAACTCCTCCAGGTTGTCGTCCGGGTTGAGATGCTCCTCTTCGAACTTCTCCTGGTACACGATGGTGTCGAAGAAGAAGCCGCCCACCGGCAGGCGCCCGCGCGGCGGCGCCTCCAGGTCGCCCTGCGGATAGAGCAGCAGATCGCCGTTGCCGTCCACCGTGGTCTTGAAGTGCTCCGACACCAGCACCTCCTGGCCCCAGGGGGTGCGAAACTCCCGCCAGCGCTCGTTGGGAAAGCCGAACAGGGTATTGCGGGGGTACAGGCCCTCCACGTCCAGCCCCATGGCCGTGCGCAGGTCCTCGTCCAGCCAGCCCAGCATCTGGTAGGGCTCCCAGACCTTCACCGGCCTTTTTTCCAGGCCGAAGTGCCGGCGCAGGTCTTCCACGCAGGTGACGTGGACGCCAGTCACCGCGGTGCTGCCGAAGTCGATTGGCACCCGGTCGGGCTCCTGGTGGTCGAGGGCCTTTTTGAGCCGCTGCCGGCTGCGCATCACCCACCACCTCCAGTCAGGGCCGGTAGGGGACCGGTTCGCACAGGGCCCTGAGGTTGGCCGGCGGCGTTCCCGGGGGGATTTCGCAGCCGGCGTTGACCATGTAGGGATTGCCCACCTCCGCGTAGGTGCGCAGCACCTGGCGGCGGATGGCCGCCGGCTCGCCGAAGAGCACCCCGCCGGCCGGGTCTAGATTGCCGGTGAGCACCACCCCCCCGCCCAGCACCCTGCGCGCCCTGGCCATATCCACCATGTGGTCCACGTCGGCGATGTGGATCCCCAGCTCGGCGATGCCGGGCAGCAGGTGGGTGATATCCCCGCAGATGTGCAGGCGCACCAACGCCCCCATGCCCTTGATCGCCTGCACCAGGCGCTTTTCGCGCGGCTGGATCAGGCGTTCGTACAGGGCGGGGGAGACCTGGCTGGCGATGGCGTCGCCGATACCGATGGTCTCGGCGCCTTCCTCCACCTGGGCGCGGGCGAAGTCGATGGCCACCTCGACGCAGCGGTCCATCAACTCCCCCACAAAGGCCTCGTCGTCCAGCAGGTCGATCAGAAACGCGGTCACCCCGCGCAGGTCGGCCGCCTCGGCGGCCGGTCCTTCGACCCAGCCCATGACCGAAAAACGCCCGCCGCAGTACTCGCGGTACGCGCGCACTGCTTCCAGGCGGTCGCGCATGCGCTCGGAATGGCGGGGGTTGGGCCGCCCCAGCGCGGCGAGGTCCTTGTGCTCGGCCAGAGGCGGATGCGGGCAGCGCGGCACCCCGTCCCTCATATAGACGATCTGCGCGCCGAACCCCTGGGTCTCGCGGTACGGATCAGACATGGTGTTCAGCTGATCCAGGCCGAAATCAGTGGCCATGCGCCGGTTGGCCTCGACCAGCACCCGGTGATCCGCGGCGAAGGACCCGTACTCAGCGCCGATGTGCTCGGCGGCGTACTGCATGAGGATGGGCAGGCGGGGCAGGAAGTCCACTCTTTCCCCCCTCACCACCCCCAGATAGCGTTCCAGGCTGTTCATGGCCGACCCTCCTCAATTGAATAAAGAGGGCAGGTAGAGAGCAGGAGCTGTCTGGCCAGGCACCTCTCAGAAGATGGCTGTGGTGCCCTAGGCGCTCCTCTTGCCCGGTTCCTCCTGCAACTGGTAATAGGTGCATTGCTCGCCGCACCAGAAGCAGTGCTTGAGCTTGTCGCCGCAGTACCGCTCTCTCTTTTTGGTCGCCACCAGGACCACAAAGGGGATCAGCAACGCGGTTCCGGCGAGGGCCAGGACGGGCAATAGATCGGCGAACATGGGGGGCTCCTTTCTGGGCTGCCTGCCGCCCGTTTTCGGGCGCTCTAGGTACAGTTCTCCAAAGGCCTCCCCCTGTCAAGCGGGCCGGGAATGGAAAGGACCATTCATTTTTGGGGTCCACTTGCGAATATTCTATGGTGACGGTCCCTAGCAGGAGGATTTGTAGATGAAGGGCCTGATTCTCAACATCCAGCGCTTCTCCACCCACGACGGCCCCGGGGTGCGCACCGCGGTCTTTCTGAAGGGCTGCACCAACGACTGCGCCTGGTGCCACAACCCTGAGTCCATCCGCCCCAGACCCGAGGTGCAGCTCTTTCCCGAGCGCTGCATCGGCTGCGGCCGCTGCCTGGAGGTCTGCCCGGCGGGCGCCCACGAAGTGGTGGAGGGCGAGAAGGTGTACCACCGCCAGCGCTGCCAGTACTGCGGCCGCTGCGCCGAGGAGTGTTTTGCCGGGGCCCTGGTCATGGCCGGCAACTCCCTGGAGGCGGAGGAGGTGATGGCCCAGATCCTGGAGGACGAGCCTTACTACCGCCACTCGCAGGGCGGGGCCACCTTCTCCGGCGGGGAGCCGCTGATGCAGAAGGACTTCCTGCTGGAACTCCTACGCCGCTGCCAGGAACGGGGAGTGCACACCGCCGTCGAGACCGCCGGCAACTACCCCTGGACCTTCCTGGACGAACTCCTGCCCAGCATCGATCTAGTGATCTACGCCCTGAAGATCGCCGATCCGGAAAAACACCGGCGCTACGTCGGCAACGACGGGGAGCGGGTGCGCGCCAACCTGCTCTTCCTGGGCGCCTCGGGTAAGCCCCTCGTCGTCCGCACCCCGGTGATCGGCGGGGTCAACGACACCCCCGAGGAGATCGGCGGCATCGCCCGCTTCATCGCCGACTTCCCCGAGCTGCTCTACTACGAACTGCTGCCCTATCACCCCCTGGGCAAGGCCAAACTGCAGAGCCTGGAGCTGGAGGAGAAAGAACACTTCGCTACCCCGCCCAAAGAATACCTGCACGAGCTGGCCGAGGTGGCCAGACAATTCGTCGGCCAGGTGAGACCTAACTGAGAGAGAAACCGCCATGACCGCCACCATCGAACCCCCCGCCGCCCAGGACTTCTCGTACCGGGGCCGCATCGAGGCCTTGCGCCAGACCAAATCCGCGCACACCGCCGAGAAAATCCGCCGGCGCGGCTTCATGGACATCGACGACCACGGCTGGGTCCCCTGGCCCGACCCCATCCCCTTTGAGCGCCAGTCCAACCACCCCGGCGGGGGCAGCTACGGGGCCCGCTGCATCGGCGAGAACTTCCGCGCCTGGCTGGAGGTGCACCCGGTGTACATCCACCCCCACAGCGCCCTGGCCGGCGCCTGGGTGCAGCTGGGGCCTCCGGGGGTAGGCGGCTGGCGGCCCGAGGACCGGCCTGCGCACCTGACCCCCCTGCACCAGCAGTACAACATCCAATTCACCGGCATCGGGGCCATGAATCACTGCGGGCCCGACCTGCGCCTGGGCCTGGACCTGGGCTGGGACGGCCTGCTGGGCAAAATCCGCCACTACCGCAACCTCAACCAGCCCCAGGACCCCTCCTTCTACGACGGCGAGGAAGCCCTGGTGCTGGGGGTGCAGACCTGGGTCAGGCGGCACGTGACCAAAGCCAGGGAAATGGCCGCTGCCGAGGAGGATCCGGCGCTGCGCGACAACCTCCTGGAGATCGCCGCCATCAACCACTGGCTGATCGACCACCCGCCCCGCACCCTGCGCGAGGCCTGCCAGTTCCTGGCCTGGTTCCAGTCCATCGACCGGATGTGGTTCGCCGGGGGGGCGCTGGGCCAGCTCGACGAGTTGCTGCGGCCTTACTACGAGGCCGACCAGGCCGCCGGCCGGGGCGACGACGAGCAGGCCATCTGGTGCATCGCCAGCCTCTTCTTCAACGACACCCACTACTCGCAGATCGGCGGGCCTGCTCCCGAAGGAAAAGACCTGAGCAGCCCGGTCTCCTTCCTGGTGCTGGAGGCCATGCACCGGCTGCAGATCCCCATCAACATCGCCCTGCGGGTCCACGACGGGCTGGACCCCGAACTCCTGCGGCGGGCCGTGCAGTATCTCTTCGAGGACGGCACCGGCTGCAGTTACGCCTGCGCCAAGGGCCTGGACGAGGGCTACGCCCGCAACGGGGTGCCCCTCCAGGTGGCGCGGATGCGGGCCAAGGTGGGCTGCAACTGGACCGCCCTGCCCGGCATCGAGTACTGCCTGCAGGACGTGACCCGCATGTGCCTGGTGGCCCCTTTCCTGCACGCCTTCAAGGAAACCGCAGCCGAGGAGGCCCCAACCATGGAGAAGTTGTGGGCGCGCTACGCCCACCACCTGGGCGTAGCGGTGGACACCATCAAGCAGGGCTTCGACTGGCACATGGAGCACCACGCCCGCAACTGCCCCGAGATCGTGCTCGACCTGTTCATGCACGGGACCATCGAGCGGGGCCTGGACATGGCCGAGGGCGGGGTGGACATCTACCGCCTCACCTGCGACGGGGTGGGCCTGGCCACGGTGGCCGACTCCTTTGCCGCCACCGAGCAGCGGGTGGTCAGGGAGCAGCGGCTGAGCTGGGCCGAGCTGGCCGGCCACCTGGAGCACAGCTTCGCAGGGGCCACACCGGTGTTGCTGATGCTGCGCGCCATCCCCCGCTTCGGTTCGGGCGGCTCGCGCGCCGACTACTGGGCCAAACGGGTGGCTGACCTCTACAGCGAATTGGTGCGCCTCACCCCCACGGCCAAGGGCTACACTGTCATCCCCGGGCTCTTCTCACACGGGATCGTCGCTATGCTGGGCAAGAAGCTGGGCGCCACACCCAATGGCCGGCGGGCCGGCGACCCCATCTCCCACAGCGCCAACCCAGACCCCGGCTTCACCGCTGACGGCGGCTCAGCCCCCACGGCCAAATCCAATGCCGTGGCCGCGGTGCAGCCGCGCTGGGGCAACACCACGCCCCTGCAGCTGGACATCGACGCGCACCTTTCCCGGGAGCTGGGCGGCGTCGAGGCCATCGAGGCCCTGATCAAGGGGCACAACGACCTGAGCGGCACCCTGATCAACATCAACGTGATCTCCAAGGAGCAGATCCTGGAGGCCCACGCCGACCCGTCCAAGTACCCCGACCTGGTGGTGCGGGTCACCGGGTACAGCGCCTACTTCCGCAGCCTCTCGCCCGAATACCGCCAGCAGGTGGTGGACCGGCTGCTGGCTGAATCGTGATTAGACCAGGCGCTGGAGCAGCGGCAGGAAGGCCTGGGCCTGGCGTACAGATCCAGGCCGCTCACCCCGGTGGCCGGCAGGCCCTGCCCGAGACCCTGCTGGAGTCCGAACTCTTCGGCCACAAGCGCGGCAGTTTCACCGGTGCCCAGGCCGACCGGGAGGGGCTCTTCGAAGCTGCCGACGGGAGCACCCTCTTCCTCGACGAGATCGGCGATGTGTCTCCCGCCACCCAGGTGCGCCTCTTGCGGGTGCTCCAGGAGGGAGAGGTCACCCGCCTGGGGGAAAGCCGGCCCCGCCCGGTGGACGCGCGCATCATCGCCGCCACCAACAAGAACCTCAAGGCCGAGGTGCAGGCGGGCCGTTTCCGCGAGGACCTCTACTTCCGCCTCAACGTCATCCCCATCCGCCTGCCGCCCCTGCGCCAGCGGCGCGAGGACATCCTGCCCCTGGCCGAGCATTTTCTGCAGCGCCACTGCCAGCGCCAGGGCCGGCCCCTGCCCACCCTCAGCCCGAGAGCCAGGCGGCTCCTGCTCGACTACAAGTGGCCGGGCAATGTGCGCGAACTCGAACACGAGATGGAGCGGGTCCTCACCCTGGGCGAACCGGGCGAACCAGTCAGCCCCGAACTGCTCTCGGAGGAAGTGCGGGGCGTGGGCGAGCCCATCCGCGACGAGTTGCCCGGCCGCGACGGCACCCTCAAGGGGCGGATCGAGCAGGTGGAGCGCCGCTTCCTGGAAGAGACGCTGGGCCAGAACAACTGGAACCAGACCCGCACCGCCGAGGTGCTGGGCCTCACCCGGCAGGGGCTGATCAAGAAGCTGCAGCGCTACGGGATCAGGGGCAGAGGCGGGGAGTGAGAGGGAGGGCACGGCATCTTGCTTTTAGGTGGCTGGTTCTGTACTTTGAAATATGGTGAAGTGAGCACTAGAGGAAGGTTCGCAGGTGGCAGAGACAGGCACACTCCGCTTGGAACAATTGGCCCAGGACGTGGTCGAGATCAAAGGTGATGTGCGTCGGCTGACAGAATCCGTGGCCCGACTCACTGGCATCACCGAGCAACTCTCCCAGCGAGTAGGGAACATCGAGCAGAACCAGCGTTGGGTCCTGGGACTGATCTTCGGCACCTGGATTACCCTCATGCTGGCGATCCTGCTCAAGGGCTAGTGTAGACAGGAATCCTGAGATGACCACTGAGCGCCTCCAGATCCCCGGGACCCGGCACCACCATCACCCCCTTTCCCTGGACTGGTCTGCGCCTGGTCGAGTGCGCCTTTGCTGAACTGAACCGCGACAACCCTGCAGACCCAGCCCAGGAACCCGGTGTTCCTGGGCTTTTTGTTTTTCCCTGAACAGAGGAGGTCAGCCATGGATCTGGACGGAATGCTGATTTTCGGCGGCTCGGGAAGCCCGCGGCTTGCCGCCAGGATTTGCGAGTACCTCGGGGTGGCCCCCGGCAAGGGGGAAACCCTGCGCTTCTCCGAGGGCAACCTCTTCGTGCGGGTGTTGGAGAACGTGCGGGGCCGGCATGTGTACGTGGTGCAGTCCACGGCCTTTCCGGCCAACGACAACTTCATGGAACTGCTCTTCTGGATCGATGCCTGCAACCGCGCCAGCGCCGCCTCGGTCACTGCGGTGATTCCGTACTTCAGCTACGCCAAGGGAGACAAGAAGGACGAGCCGCGGGTGTCCATCCGCGCCCGGGTCTGCGCCGACGCCATCGAGGCAGCCGGGGCCGACCGGGTGGTGACCCTCGACCTGCACGCCGCCCAGATCCAGGGCTTCTTCCGCGTGCCGGTGGACGATCTCTACGCCCTGCCGGTGTTGTGCGAGGCAGTGAAGAAGAAGGGGCTGAAGAACCTGGTGGTGGTGGCTCCAGACACCGGCTTTGCCAAGAAGGCCCGCAAGTACGCCACCTATCTGGGAGCCGAACTGGCCATCGGCGACAAGGAGCGGGTGGCCCACGATGAAAAAGCCGAGGTATCGGCGATCATCGGCGAGGTGAAAGGGAAGACCGCCCTGATCGTCGATGACTTCACCATCTCGGGCGGCACCCTGATCAAGGTGGCCAAGGAGTTGGAGAAACGCGGGGCCGGGAACATCTACGCTATGATCTCGCAGGGGGTCTTTGCCCGGGGGGCCATGGAAAAGCTGGAGGACAGCCCCATCCTGCGCCTGCTGGTGACCGACGCGGTGGAGACCCTGCCGGTCGAATTGTCCGCCAAGGTGGAGGTGGTCTCCGTGGCCCCGCTCTTCGGCGAGGCCATCCGCCGCATCCACAACCGCGAGAGCATCAGCGTCCTGTTCCCGCGCTGAGCGCGGTCAGAGCCAGCGCCGGACGCGGGTTTTGTAGTTCAGGTAATCCGCCCCGAACTTCCGCTCCAGGTACGCCTCCTCGCGGGCGATCACGCCCTTCTGCACCACCCCCAGCGCCAGGGGCAGCAAGAGCAGAGGCCACCCCGACCCGCAGAGCAGGGCAGCCCCCAGATAGATCAGGGTATCGGCCAGGTAGATGGGGTTGCGGGAGAAGCGGTAGATGCCGGCGGCAGCGATGACCGTGGAAGCTTTGTAGGGATTGACCGAGGTGCCGGCCCGGCCCAGGGCCATCAGGGCCAGGACAAAACCCAGGAGGCCGGTAGCCACCATCGGCCAACCCAGCCAGGGTGCCCATCCTCCCAACTCCAGAGGTAAGGGAAGGCGCTGCTCCAGCCACAGCCCCGCGGCAAAAGGCAACAGGTAGATGAGCGGCGGCGGCGCGATGATCCCCGGTTTGTCGGGGGGCACCTTCACTGGCCGGTCCGCTCGATCACCTGCAGGATGGCCCGCAGGTACCCCAGGTCGAAGGCGCGGCCCTTGTGGCCCCAGGCCGTGTCCTCGACCATACCTGGAGGCAGAGCCGCCCGCAGTGGGCCGGAGAAACCACCCCGGACCAGCGCCCGCATCGCCTTGGGCAGCGAGATCTCCCCCTCGTCGAGAAAAGCCTGCTGCTGCTGGCGCAGGTTGCTGGAGTGGACCATGGCCAGTTTCGCGCCCGCCGCGCTGATCAACTCCTCGGCCCCACTCCCCGACCCGGCCAGCTCGGCCAGGTCCAGATCTAATGCGGGAACCAACCCCAGCAGGCGCCGGCTCTGGCGCAGGAATCCAGCCCCGGCCCGGCAGGCCAGCCGCACCCCGGCAGCCTGGGCCACTGGCCCGGCCTGGGCGAGGAACTTCTCTAACGCCTCCCAGGCGGGCGTGGCCGCCGGTGCAGGAACAGGGGCCACCAACGCCTTGCCCCGGCCAACCGGCTGGGGCTGGGCCGCAACCGGCGCCCGCCAGTCGCAACTGACCAGGCCGATGCCGGCCTCCCCCGCGTTGCGCAACCCTTGGCAGAAGCCGGCCAATTGCTGGTCGCCGCCCGGCTTTCCCAGGAGCACCGGTGCCATAGCGGGAGGCGCTTCGAGGCCGGCCAGTTTGAGGCCGCTGCGCTCCACCCGGTTGCGCGCCGCCTTCAGGGTTTCCGCCTCCCAGGCGTCCACCGCCACCACCACGCTGTCGGCCCCCAGTTGCTGGGCAAAGATCAACTGATCGTCCTGTCCGTGCTGTATCGAGAGTGCCAGTTCCATTCTGACTTCCTCCAGGAGATGCTACTAATGTGTGTACCACTGCGGCGGGGAGATGACCCCGAAGGCCTTTCCCGGGGAGAGGTCGGGAAGGGAAGGCCGCGTGGCAGGGTTGCGGGGTAGCGGAGCCAGAGCGAGCGAGTGGGAAGGCCGCGCCTTGGGAAAGGCCGAAGTGGGTCGCTCCCCGACGACGCCTCAGAAAATCACTAGTCGCGCAGCGCATCCACTAATCCCTTGAGGTATCCCACCTGAAATGCGAATGAGCGGTCGGCGCGCCCGTTGTCGCCCACCACCCCCGGACAGTGGTCGATGCGGATGACGCCGTCGAAACCCACCTGGTTGAAGGCCTGCACCGCGGCCACCATGTCGATGTCCCCCTCGTCAGGAAAGACCTCGTCGAACTTGGGCACCTGGCCGCGCGGGTTGCGGAAATGGGCGAAGAAGATGCGCTGCTGCCCGCCGAAGCGGCGGATGGCCTCCACCACGTCCACTCCCGCCATGGTGCCGATGGTCCCCATGCAGAAGCCCAGGCCGTTGTTGGGGCTGGGCGCCGCGTCGATCACCTGCTGCAGGCCGGCCTCATCGACCAGGATGCGGCCCACGCCCATGTAGTAAGGCACGGGCGCGTCGTCGGGATGGGCCGCCAGCTTCACTCCTTCAGCTTCGGCCACCGGCACGGTCCGCTCCAGAAAATAGGCCAGATTGTCCCGCACCTCCTGCTGGCTCATATCGCGGTCGGGCAGGTGGGGATAGGGACCGCCGCCCCGCAGCCAGTCCATGGCCGCCGCGGGCATGCGTTCGGCCACCTCCATGTCGAAGCGGGGGTACCGCGCCCCGCCCCGGCCCGTGGGGCTGTATTCGGTGCGCAGCCCGCCCAGCAGCATCCACTGGTACTGCAACACGCCGATGCCGGCCCGGGCGATGTTGCGGATAGACTGGCAGACCTTTTCGCACTGCTCCTCGCGGCCGGGCAGCCCGAACATCACCTTGTCGTAACACAGCGGTGGCAGATTCTCGATCACGTCCCAGGAGAGTCCCGCCCGGGCAAAGGCCTCGCGCTTGCGCTGCATGGGCTCCAGCTCCACCACCCCCTCGGCGCTGGCCGCCGCGCCGCTGACCACGTACTGCAATCCCAGTTGCTGCATGTACTGGAGATGTCCGGCCTCGGGTTCACCGCTCAGAGCGATTTTCATAAGGAACTCCTGATTGGGGTTTTGGGGCGCTACCTTTTCGCTCCCAGCCGCGCCGCAATCTTGGTGAACTGTTCCAGCGCCGCTTCCAGCTCGTCGGCGATTTCTATAGCAAGGACCTCCGGCGCGGGAAGGGTGTCAGTGTCAGTCAAACTCTGGTCTTTGATCCAGAACAGATCCAGGCTGAGCTTATCCCGCTTCAGCAATTCCCCGTACTCGTAGCAGCGCCAGCGGCCTTCCGGTTGGTCCTCGCTCCAGGTAGCCACCCGTTCGTGCATCCGCCCCGGTTGGTAACACGTCACGAAATCGTCGAAGTCCGAACGCTGGATGGGCTTCTGCTTCAGGGTGAAGTGCATATTGGTGCGCAGGTCGTAGACCCAGAGGTAGTCGGTCCAGGCCTCGGCCCGGCCTTCCTTCTTGTCGAAGAAAATAACATTGGCCTTCACCCCTGGCGAGTACCAGATACCGGTAGGCAGGCGCAACAGGGTATGGACCCGGCACTTCTCCAGGAGATTCCGCCGCACCTTCTCCCCGGCGCCGCCCTCAAAGAGCACATTGTCGGGCACCACCACCGCCGCCCGTCCATCGATCTTGAGCAGGGTGTAGATGTGCTGCACGAAGTTGAGTTGCTTGTTGCTGGTCGAGGTCCAGAAGTCCTCGCGGACAATGACCTGGTCCTCCTTCTCGGTGTCACCCTCCTCGTTGACAAAAAGCAGGCTCTGTTTTTTGCCAAAGGGCGGATTGGCCAGGATCACCGAGTACTCCCGGCTCCAGGGCGCGGCCAGGCTGTCGTGCCCGGTGTGGATCACCACCTGGTCGCCGCCGATGCCGTGCAGGTAGACATTCATCGCGCACATGCGGCCGACCTTGGGCGAGAGTTCCATGCCCTCGACCAGCTCCTCCTGCAGTTCCCGCTTCTGATCTCCGTCCAGGTCCTGGCCAAAGCGGTCGAGCACGTACTGATAGGCATTGCAGAGGAACCCGCCGGTGCCCGCCGCCGGGTCGCAGATGCGGTCGTCCGGCGTCGGCTGCGTCACCTCGCACATGGCCTGGATCACCGGGCGCGGGGTGAAATACTGGCCGGCCCCGCGCGACGATTCCTGCGCCGAACGCGAGAGCAGTTCTTCGTAGATGGTGCCCTTCACGTCCACCGGCAGGGAGAGCCAGTCCACCTTGTCGAGCAGGTTGACGATGAGTTGCTTGAGCAGCGCCGGGTTGTGGATCTCGCAGCGCGCCCCTTTGAAGATGACACCGAGCATGCCCGGCCTGGCGCCGAGTTTTTCCAGGCTCTCCCGGTATTGGTCCTCCAGCGCCGCGCCGTCGAGCGGCAAAAGCGCCTTCCAGCCGAGTTCCGGCGGCACGATGGGAGCGCGGCTATAGGGGGGCTCGGTGAGCTGGTCCGCCATCTTGAGGAAAAGCAGCAGGGTCATCTGCTCCACGTACTCGAAGCAGGAGAGCCCGGCGTCCTGCAATACCCCGGCGTAACTCCAGGCCCGCTTGCCGATCTGCGAGGCGTCCATCACTTTGTTCCCGGCTTTATGGGTGGGGCCAAAGCAGTTGCCGACTGCCGAATCAAAAAACCGGCCCCCTGACTTGTGGGGGCCGGTGCGTAACACATAATGCGCGAGTCGCTGTGCTGTTATCAGGCTGCTTGCGCGAAGTCGATTTTCAGTTCTGTATCCCTGAGAATCGGCCGAATCTCGGCCAGCCCTTTCTCGGCCGGTGCTAGTTCTTGAGTGTATTTTTCGAGAAGGGCATTCAAAATGGCAACCACCTCCTGAACGCCCGTCAATGGCAGGCCGAGTTCTGCGAACAGATGCCAAACCCCCTTGATGGTAAACCCAATAAACCTTGTCTGGTCAGCTTCTGGGTTGTTGTCCTCCAGGAGAGTGAAGAACTGCCCGCACCGGTGCTCGGTGACTGAGCAGGCGCGCAGCTCAACTCTTATGCAATCGAGGTGCTTGTCGTAATAGGCTATTGGGCGAAACGGGGCGGGCTTATGTGCCTCAATAAACTCGTTCAGCCAATAGCTCTCCGGCAAAACTTTTTCGCTCATGGCCGACTCCATAGTTTGGTGGTGTAACGGTTTCTCCAATCAAGGGGATGTCCCTGATATTTTGGCGACTCCCGCACCCAGTTCCAGCGTTCCAACCACCCATCTACATCGGGGAACTCTTCGACCAGGTTATTCGGGGTGACGATGGTGACAAACACATGCCGCGGTCTTCGCGGTATTGGAACAGGGCCACCCTGCCATTCAAAATCCCTTGGCGGAGTCCAAACATAGACCAGTTTCTTTTCGTCGGTATTCGGGTCATCGTCATTGCGGAGCGGGCGTTTCAAGCCGCGAAAGATATGGGCAGTATTCACCATGCCCGGGGTGACGATCTTGACAAACTGTGCGTAAGCGGGGAGTTGTCCTCGGTTCAGATAGTTTGCCAGTTGTTCCTCGGTAATCGCTATACACCCTCTTTTCGGAGAAGCAGATGCCTGCCTCACCCACAATGCGGCGAGCTTGAAATAGCGAATGCCATCGGCATTGGTATTGGCAACAACCCTGCCGGTGGCATTTTGCATGTCTTCATCTCTGCCCCTTTAGCACTGCCATATTCTTCTTAAGATATGCAGTAGCATTTGCAATGTCAACGACTTATCTTTCAGGTGTCCCCGCCTGGGACCTAAGCGCCCAGGCTCCCTCGCTGCTTCCTTTGGAGGCACGGGGGGTTTTTGTTTACACCTCGGAAATCCGCTAGGTGCCGGCGCGCTGGCGGGGCCGTTTCGGTTTGCCGGCAACGCCTTTGGCGCTGAGGGCCTGGCGTTCCCGCGCCTCGCGCTCGGCGGCGATGCGCCTGAGTAATGCCGCGGCCGGCTCGTCGCCGGGGTCCTGGGGCACGAGTTGCCCGGTGAAGGCATGGCGCAGGATGGACTGGCGCAGGGCCTGGGCGGATTTCAGCTTGGCGTCGAGTTCGGTTTCGAGGTGGTCGATGACCGAGAGTTGGTCCTCGACAATGTCGGTGATTGCTTGTTGTTCCTGAAACGAGGGAAGCGGTATTGCCAATGCACGGAGGATTTCATTGTTGATATTCTTTTGAGCCGTAGCCGGTGCGTAAGCAGAAATTCGAGTCCTTGCGCTCTGCAAAAAAAATTCCACATATCGCACTGACACAAGTGATGGCACGACGACGACGCCTACAATGCTATCGGGAAAGCACGCAGGATATGATAGAATCGCTGTTTCAGCAATGTTCGCAGCAATAGTGATGCATAGGGTCTCGGCTGGCCAAAGGCGACTCTGTTTCAACCCTGCTTCGCTATATGTCTGCGAATGCGCTCTCAGGTACTGCTGCGCCTTCCGAACATCACCAGTCTGAATAAATGGATAAGGGCCACCGTACAGAAACACCGCATCGCGAGGGCGATGTTTAGAGCGGCCTCGATCTATTTGTCCAAGTTGATCTAGCGAAGCCCAACACCACCCCTCCGGCAACCCCGGCAACGCATCCGTATCCGGCCCGACCGGCTCCTTGTACTTGGCCTTCCAGTTCTTCGGCGGGGCCTGGCCCTTGGCTTCGTACCTGGCTAGTTGCCCCTCCTCCCAGCGCTGCCGGCGTTCGGCGAGGATGCGCTGGAGTAGTTCGGCAGCCGGCTCGGTGTCTGGATGCTGCGCCCGCCATCCCGCAGTGAGCGCCCCTTCCACCGCCGCCTTCAGCACCGAGGTGCGGTAGAGCTTGAGCTTTGCCCGCGCCCGCTCCAGGGCCGCCACGCCGGCGTCGAGGTCGGAGAAGAGTTCGTCGAGGATGTCGGCGATGCGGGATTGTTCGTCTACAGGTGCGATTGGGACGGGAAACTCTCGGACGACCTTGCCTGAGACGGCTTTGAAAGTTGTGCCTGTTCCCTTCGCGTCCAAATCCTCTGCGAAGCGACGAAAGGCGTACAAGAAATACTTTAGGCTCAATCCTGCTTCAGGGCGGACTGCTGCAAGGCCGCGTCCAATGCAGCACTTTGCGGGTGCCAAATTGGTCGGTCCGACAGGTGCACGAACGGATAAGAGAACATCATCGGCCTCTGCGATCTTGCCTGGCCTGACACACCATACTCGTGTCTCTGGGTATAAAGAACCAAATTCTGCCTTCCCTTGGAAAAACGGCAAGCCCTGTCCACTGGTATTGTATGTCGAGGACGGAGGCGATTGGCCCATCACGATTGACGCAACATCGGAAAGCTGCGCAGTAACCCACCCCTCCGGAAACGGCTCTCCGCTCTCTTGGTTCACGCCGCCAGCCTCTCATTCAATTCCGCCATGAGCGCCGGCAGGCGCTCGCCGAAGAGCGCGTGCGCCCGGCCCAGGCTGCCCTGCTGGCCGAACCAGCCGGTCTCGAAATCCGCCGGCTCAAGGTGCAGGCTGGTGGCGAGGTGTTCGGCCATGCGGTCCAGCCATTCGCCCTGTTCCTCCGTGAAATTCACCCCGCCCTGTTCCTGTTCCCAGCGCCAGGCCGCGTAGCGCGAGCGCACTGCCTCGGCATAGGGCAAGAGCGGTTCCTCGGCGGGTTTCAGCGCGTGGCGCACCAGTTGCACCAGATCGGCCAGGGCCTCGCCGGCGCTGCGCCTGGCAGGCAGGGCCTCGGCCACCTTCTGCGCCTCCACCGCCTCGAAGGCCCGCCACAGTTGGGCCGGGGTGGCGGCCAGCGGCGGGCGGGCCAGGGCCTCGCGCAGTTGGCGCCAGGTCCCGGAGCGAGAGCTTGAGCGGGCGCGTGCCGGCGTAGAGCATCTGCAAAGCCGAAAGTTCGTCCCGGTGCTCGGCGATCCAGGCGCGAAAGTCCTTGACCTTGGCCTGGGCCTTGTCCACCGCCGAGGCGTCGAAGCCGGCGTAGAGCACCTCGTCGAGGGTGTGGCGGTCGATGGTCTGCTCGTTCTGCTGGCGCAACTCCAGGATGCGGCGGCGGAACGCGGCCTTGAGGAAAGGAGTGACGGCCGCCTGGGCCAGTTGCTCGGCTGCGGCCTTGAGTTGCTCCGCGCTCGGCGCCCCGGTGATCCCGGCCTGCTGTCTGGCGGCTTCGGCCTGGGCATCTGGGTCGCCGGCCCTGATCAGGTCCTGGGCCAGTTCGGGAAAGGCTCTGCCCCCGGCCAGTTCCTGGAGTTCGTCCAGTTGCGGGTGGCTGAACTCGCGCTGCAGCCGGGCGAGCCGGCCAGCCAGGGTGGTGAGGGCTTCGGGGTCGAGGCCGCCCTGGGCCACGTAGTTGAGCAATTCCTCCAGGCTGGCAGCGGGCTTGCGGTTCAGGGTGTGGGAGTCGGTCTTGTCCTGCTCACACACCCCCACGGCGTCCACGATGATGAAACGGTCCTTGACCCTGGCGCTGGGCGTGACCACCCGCAGCTTGTCCGGCGAGATCACCCGCACGCCACGGCCCTTCATCTGCTCGAAGAAGCCGGCGGACTTCACATTGCGCAGAAAGAACACGCACTCGATGGGCTTCACGTCGGTGCCCGTAGAGATCATGTCCACGGTCACGGCGAGGCGCGGGAAGAAGCTGT
>JACPJE010000175.1 GCA_016187725.1 Candidatus Latescibacterota bacterium | reverse complement strand
GAACATGGCATCCGGCGGATCAAGGGCTGGCGCATCCTCCGCGAGGATTACCGGCTGGCCGTGGGCCTGTTCGCCACCGTGGCGCAGGCCGTAGTGGGTCTGGTGCAACTGGGGCGGATCCTCAGCTAAAACACCGATCAGAATAGGAAAGACCAGCTCAATTCTTGTTCCTCGGAATATCTATTCGTTATGCCCGGGCCGGGCTCAACCGCACCACTGGGGAGTTTTCCTGGCCTTTTGATTCCCCCAATCTGATCAGGCGCCTGGGGCAGGGCCTGGGACAGGAAGGGGGAGAGATGGTATTCCCGCTCTCCTTCGACGTGGGGCCGGACGGGCGTTTCTTGGTGCTGGACGCTGGCAATGGCCGCATCCAGGTCTTCGACGCGGAGGGCGAGTACCTGACCCAGTGGGGGCACAAGGGCAGCGGCGAGGGGGAATTCGACTTTGGCACCGGCGCGTTGGGAGCGGAGGACCTGGCCGGCAGTGTGGCCGTGGATGGGGAGGGGTTTATCTACGTGGCGGAGGTGGGCAACCGGCGGATACAGAAGTTCGCGCCCTGAGCAGCAGACAGCCTACTTGAATAACAAGGCGACCATGAGGGAGATCCAGGAACTCAGGATCAGGGCGGTCTGCAACCAGAACTTGTTGTCGATCCGGGAGAAACGCTCATTCATCTCCGTGCGCAGGCCGCCGATCTGGGTGTCGATCTTGGCATCCACTCTGGCAAAGCCAGCATTCATCTCATTGCGCAGGCCGGTGTTCTGGGCGGTCATCTCGTTGCGCAGGCCGTCGATTTTGGCGTCGATCTTGGTATCGAGGGTCCCGAACCTGGTGTCGATCTTGGCATCGAGGGCCTCGATCTTGGTATCAACCTTGGCATCGAGGGCCCCGATCTTGGTATCGATCTTGGCATCGAGGGTCTGAATCTTGACCTCAACGGCCTCGATCCGGATGTCCAGCTTGTCATCCAGGCCCTCCACCTTGTCGTCGAGGGAGCGCAGGTCTTCCTCGATCAGGGTCAACCGGCGGTCGACCTGCTGGAGTACATCGCGGGTGGTCAGTTCAGCGGTAGTTTGATCAGCGGACATGGCAATGGCCTCACTTTTTAATATAGGCGCTGGTGCTATTGTAGCAAAGCAAACTCCAGGCCACGGCCAAGCTGGCTGGACAGGCGGGGGATTTCAGCCGGCGGGTGTTTCAGGGAGGAACCACAGATGTATCTACTGCTTCACTCAGGCTTGATCGAGATCTCGAGGCGGCTGACTGCCTGGCGCGAAAGGATCTCCTCCAGCCGGCGGCGGTACTCGGCTTTTCTCGTCGGCGCGGCCTGGAGGAAACGCTGGTAGAGTTCTTCCAACTCCCGGTCCCGCTCCTTGGAGGCGATAAAATGGATGGTCGCCTGCCCTCCTTCTGCCGCCAACCACTCGCCCTGCCCGGTGGGGATCAGGTAGCGTTCCCCTGGCTTGAGCCCCAGGGGAAGGGCCACGGAAGCATCTGGCAGCAGCGGGAGGAACTCACCGCTAGGGCGGGTCCTGAAGGCGTAGAGATAACAGGGCTCGGCAGAGGAGAGGGCAAACCGGTATTGGTCGCCGGGGCCGAGGGTGGCGAGGGCTGCAGACCCCACGAGCCCCTGCTCCTCTCCAGTCTTCCTCTGGCAGTAGAACTCGATGGCCAGGGAGAAGGGCAGCGGGTGCGGTGCTGTCTGCTGGACGAGGGAAGGGCCGGGGGCCGGCTGGTAGAGGGAATACCCCAGGAACCCCAGCGCAGCGAGGAGGAGGGCCGCGCCCAGGTACAGCGGTCCCCGGCGCATCGGGGGGCGGGACGGACCCGGCAACCGGGCAGGGGGGGGGTCTGCCTCCGGCGCTGCAGGGTTTTCCTGCAGAAAGCGGGAAAAAGCCCGGGAGAAGAGCCGGTAGCCCTCCCCTTCTCGTTCGAGGTACCCGTCTGCTTCCAGGGACTTGAGGACCGGCAGCTGCTCTGGGTGGGGCGCGGCGCGGCGCAACACCTGCTCGATGGCCCGGCGCTCTTCGGGGACAAAGCTCCCCCACAGGTAATGGAAATGGCTGGCCGCCTCTTCCATGAACTGCCGCTCTACAATGTCCAGGTCCAGCTCGCCGGTCTCGGCCAGGCAGTCGAAGGCCGCGGCGCAGGCGATCTGCGCGAAGAAGGGCAGGTGGCCGCCCAGTTCGATGAGTTGCGCGGCATGTGGTTCCAGGGAGATGCCGGCCGCAGCCGAGGGCGCCCCGATCAGTTCCCGCAGCTCGGCCTCGGGCATGGGGCCCAGGCGGATCTGGGAGAAGATGTTGAAAAAGGGCGATTCGGAGATCTCGCGGCTGTGGCACAGGCTCTCCAGATCGCGCCGCGAGGCCGTGACAAAGGCCACGGGGTGGGCGTTGGCCAGGGAGCGCAGGAAGCCGAAGAACTCCGGGCCAAAGCTGGGGTTGTGGGTGATGGTCTCGAACTCGTCGAAGAGGCACACCAGGCGCAAGCGAGCGCGGTCCAGATCCTCCACGGCCCGCTTCACGGCCGGGAAATCGCCGGTCTCCGGCACAAAGAGCCGGTCGCCGGCGACCAGTTGCAGGCGCTGGCCAAAATCCCGCAGGAAACCTCCCTGGTCCAGGTGCTGCTGCCCCTGGCAGTCCATGGACAGAAAGAGGTAATGCTGCGGCGCTTCCAGGTAGGTGGCGCAGACTTCTGGCTGCGAAAGGTGCCAGAGCATGGAGGACTTGCCCATTCGCCGCTCCCCCACCAGGGAGACCGACTGGGGCGGCTGCGCACCCAGGCGCGCCATGGCGCGCTGCAATTCGCGCCGGCGGCCGTAGAACTGATCCAGGGTGCGGATCATGGAGCGGTTCAGAAAGGGGTTGCGCGGCATGAGGGGGCCTCTGATCTTGGCCCCATGATACGGCGCAGGGCAGGGCTTGTCAATTTGCAGCATAGATGGACAGGGAAAAAGAGGCGGGGAGGCGAGGAGAGATGGCCCATGCAGATCTCAAGGCAGAGGACCCTGGCGGAGGTATGGCAATCTCGACTCGCACTGAGCGCTGCGGAGGGCGCCGGCCAGGTCTGGAGGTCTTCTCTTCCCCTGGCGCTGGGGGCACAGAGCCAGACCTGTCAGCGCGAAATCCAGAGGACCAGCGCGGCCAAGGACTGCCTCCAACAAGTTTGGAACCGTCGCCAAAACGAGGTGGAAGGTTGTGCCTCGAAGTCCACATGAGCCACTGGTTATTTGAGATGCAAAGGCCGGTTTTTTTGAACCCTCGGGCAAATGCGGATGCCAGCGCTCTTCGCTAAACTCCGCCGCTTCTCTGCCAACCACCAGGAGAGGGGCACGGACGAGGAATTGGTGGAGCGCATCCAGCAGGGGGACGCAGAGGCCTGGGGCGCCTTCCTGGGCCGCTACTCGGAACTGCTCTACAGCAAGGCGTGGGAATACAGCCGGCTGGCTGGAAATCGGCCGGACAGCGAGGAGCTGGCCGAGGAGGTGGCGGACCTCTATCTGTTCATGGCCGAATCCCTGCTGCGGAGCTTCAGATCCTTTCAGCGGACCTGCAAACCGCGCACCTGGGTGCTCTCCGTCGTCGGCAACCGCAAACACGTGCTCAAGGCGTACCTGCTCCACAAGCATCCGGGGCGCGCTGACGTGCGACTGCCCAAAGCCCTGGAGGCCTGCCCCCAGATCGACCGGGAGATCTTCAAGCGTCTGGTCTGGGGCCTGGAGCCGGCCAGCATCGCCCGGGATCTGGGGGTGCAGGAGGGGCACTGCCTCGAGGTCGAAGCCCTGCTGGCCGAGCACAGCCCCAGGGTCCATGCCCGCATCCTGGCCAACCGCCAGGCCAGGACCCCCAAGGTGAGGCTCGACGCGGGGACAGCGGAAGAGGAATCACCGGTGCAACTGGTCCACCTCGGTCCGAATCCAGAGGAAGAGGCGGAGCTGCAAGCGTTGCGCGGGGCCATCCAGGAGGCGATCGCCGCTGCGGTCCAGAAACTCTCCCCCCCTGAGCGGCGGGTGTTGATCCTGCTCTACAACCAGGGGGCGACCCCGATGCAGATCGCCGAATTGGCCGCCGCCGACCAGGACCTGGGCCTGGGGGAGATCGCCAATGCCAATCGCTGCTACTACCTCAAAGACCGCGCCCTGGACCAGATTGCCGCGCACCTGGCCAGAGGGCTGGAAAGCCTCTCCGGATCTCCGCTCCCAGTGGCGCCGCGGCGGCAGATCCTCAAAGCCCTGGAAGAACTCCTGTGGGAGCAGGGCGTGCCCCTGTCCAGAGGATGAGCGAGGTCTGGAGGGTATTCAAATATCAGCGTGTTTGGCCTTCTAAGTGTCATTGCATTCTACAGGTGAAAAGCGATGCAAGCTGAGGACTCACGCGCTCCGGTTCCATGCCCCTCCCTGGAGCAGTGGTGCGCCTATCTGGACGGCTCGACAACAGGGGCGGAAAGGCAGCGGTTGGCAGACCATCTGCGGGGCTGCGATGCCTGCTTCGCCGCGGTGGATTCCCTGCGGCAGGCCCTCGCCGCAAGTACCGCTGAGGCCCCGACCTCTCCTACCCCTCCCGAATTGTTGGCCAGGGCGAGGGTGTTGATGCCAGAAAAGCGGCACAGGCGCCGGTACGCCTACGCCGCCGCAGCTGTGCTGGCCCTGTGCATCGGGGGGCTCTGGTGGGCTGGGAAGGAACCGCCAGATGATTTTCCCCTGCTAGAGGAGGCTGTTCCCCCGGCAGCGGAGCTGGGGTTTGTCATCTCCCGAGCGACCTTGCCGGCCAAGGGAACGCTCGGGCCCCTCTTCCTCTTTGCCCGTTTCCGCGACGAGGCGGGCGACCAACTCCCCGGGTTTACGCGCCAGTTGTTCGACCCGCAGGTGGGGGGCAGCTTTGCCCATTTCTACCACACCATGTCCTTTGGCCAGTTGTCGATCCGGGGTGAGGTGGTGGAGAAACGCTATGCCTCCAGGAGGGCGGCCTCCGCCTATGTGGCCTCCCGGGCCAAGGAATACGGGGGGTACGGCGAATTCGCCCTGGAGATTCTGGAGAGCGCAGACCAGGACCTCGACTTCAGCCAGTTCGACAATGATGGTCCAGATGGGATACCCAATTCCGGAGACGACGACGGGGTGGTGGACTACTTGTTTATCGACCTGGTCTCCGTCCCGCGCAACTTCATCCAGGGTGGGGCCACCGGGATCGCCGGCCTGGGGTTCAGCGCCGACTACGTCACCAGGGACAGGGGCGCCAGCGGCAGTCCCATCCTCATCAGCGGTATCCCGCCGCGCGGAGCCATCTTCAAGGGAGGGACCTTCTCGCAGACGGTGGGTACCATGGCGCACGAATTCGGGCATGGCCTGGGCCTGCCTGACCTCTATGACCTGTCCTGGGGCAACCCGGAGGAGGACAGCGGCGGCATCGGCAGGTGGGGGTTGATGGGTTGGGGCGCGTCTGGATGGAAGGGCAGTGATGGGCCGAATCCCCTGTGTGCCAAGAGCCGCGAGTTCCTGGGATGGATCGGCCAGGACAATGACCGGCTGATCGAGGTGAGGCGGGACACCACCGGGATACGCCTGGCTGATCTGGATCAGGGAGGGGTAGTCTACAAGGTGCCCTTGCGCTCGCTGGTCGTGGAGGGAGACTTCCTTGAGGAGGAGTACCTGTTGCTCGAATTCCGGACCCGCAGCGGCAGCTACTACAACCGCAATCTGCCAGCCGAAGGGCTGCTGGTCTGGCACGTCCGCCCCCACGCCTTCATGAACACTGAGGAGGACAAAAAGGTGGTGGACCTGATCTGCGCGGACGGGACCTATGAAGACAGAGGGTACCCATCGGGCCGGATCGCCAGGCCGCACAGTGGCCGCGACAACCTGGATTTCTGGGCCCACGACGAGGCCTATAGCGATGCCCACCAGGGCAATCTCGGGGATGCCACCGACCCCTTTGACGGGGTGCGCTTCACGCGTCTGGACCTGGAATCGAATCCCTCGACTAATATCGAGGGCGGGTATCCGCCCTCGGCCTTCAGTGGGGTGGCCATCAGCAATATCCGCCCTCAGGGCAGCGAGATGACCGCCGACCTCTCCCTGTCACGCTGGGCTGGGGTCATCCGCCAGCAGGTGCACTGGATCGGCGAGATCCTGGTGGATGGGGATCTCACCATCGCCCCGGAAGGGGAATTGGTCATCTACGACAACACCCGGGTGCGCTTCGCCGGCAGCGACCGCCTCCGCAATGGCCGGGATCCCGGGCGCTGTGAGTTGATCGTGGAGGGCAGGCTGCGGGTGGAATCCCCCCGGCTCGCCATCCGCGACCGGCAGGGGAAGCGCCGGACGGTCAAATCGTCGGGAATCGTCTTCGAGGCCCTGGACCCCGGACAGCACTGGACCGGCATCTTTCCGGCCGGGGCGGGCCAAATAGATCTTCCACATAAGGGCGTGGCCATCCGGGGGGCGCAGTTCGGCCTGCTCACCAGGGACGGGGCCCAGGCGGCCCTGAAGCCGGCAGGGGAAGAGGGGACGCAGCCGGCCAGTTATAAGCTCCTGCCCAATTACCCCAATCCCTTCAACCAGCAGACCACCATCCCCTATACCCTGGCCGAGCGATCCCAGGTGCGGCTGGTGATCTACAATGCCCTTGGGCAGGCGGTGCGCACCCTGGTGGACGACACCCAGGAGCCAGGCGACCAGGAGGTGGCCTGGGACGGGCGGGACCAGGCGGGCCAGGAGGTGGCCAGCGGGGTCTATGTGTGCCGCCTGGAGGTAGTGGGCAAGTACGCGGAGGCGCGGCGGATGAGCCTGGTGCGCTAGGAGGTCCGAGTGATGCGACCGACAAGATGGCGGTGGTGCAAGGCTGCCCTGCTGTGGGCAGTGATGGGGGGGTGTCCGGCGTGGGCGCAGGTGATGCTGGAGGAGACCCATCCCAGGGCGGAGACGGCCCGCAGGGTGTTCGAGGACCTGGTGCGGGCCATCGGCGATGGCCGCAGCAAGCCGATCCTGCAGGTGGTGGCCGGGGACCGGGGCCGGTTCCAGGTGGCCTGGTACGAGGGGAGCCGGCACGTGCTGGGCTTGGAGGAACGGGCCTATGAGGTGTGCGCCTCGCTGGGGGCCGACTCCCTGGCCGGGCTGGCCGTGCTTTTGGGGCACGAGCTGGCGCACTGCTACAAGGACCACGACTGGGTGGGGGATTTCGGCAATGGCTTTGCGGATCTGGAGGTAGGGCAGCGGCTGCAAGCCCGCCAGCAACAGGAGGAAAGAACGCTGGAGACAGAGATCGAGGCGGACTACTTCGGGGGGTTTTACGGATTTGTGGCCGGATACAACACCCTGGGGGTGGCGCCGGAGTTGCTGGCGCGGCTCTATGCCGAATACAGGCTGGAATCAGAGGTGGAGGGGTATCCGGCCCTGGGAGAGCGCCAGGAGATCGCCCGCCGCGCCGAGGGGCGCCTGGCGGAGATGGTGCCGGTCTTCGAGGTGGGTAACCGTTCCCTGCTGGTGGGTCACTACCCCGAGGCTGCCCGGTGTTTTGACCACGTGGGGCAGGTATTTCCGAGCCGGGAGATCCTGAACAACAGCGGGGCGGCCAGGGTGCTGGAGGCGCTGAAACTGTCCACCGGGGTGCGCTTCGCCTATCCGGTGGAGCTGGATGCCCAGACCAGGCTGCGGCGAGGCGGAAGGAGCCGGAGCAGCCGCGATGAAGAGCGGCGGTTGCAGCTCTTGGAACAGGGCAGGGCGCTCTTTGAGCAGGCGCGTGCCAAAGACCCTGGCTATGCCACGGCCTACGTGAACCTGGCCTGTGCGGCAGATCTGTTGAACCGGCACGCCGAGGCGATCTCGTGGGCAGCACAGGGAATGGAGATAGCCAGGCAGGCCGGCGAGGAAGGACAGGTCGCCGCGGCGCTGCTGGTGCGGGGGATCGCGCGGCTGGAGCGCGAAGCAGGCGCCGTGGCTGAGGCCCGGCGGGATTTCGAGCAGGCAAAGGCAGGCCAGCCCGACCTGGCGTCCCTCAATCTGGCCATCCTGGAAGGTGAAAACCCTGCTGGAGACCGTCCCGCCCCCGACGCCCCTGGGCTGGAGCAGATCAGCGGCCACAGCCCCGCAGATTGTCAGACTTTCCTGGCCGCTCCAGGAACCATTGCCCGGCTTCCCAGAATAGACCAGGCCCAGCCGGCCCTGGTCATCTACTCCGGCCAGCAAGGGGATTTCAACTGGTGGGCGCTCGACACGGGTAGCGCGTTCCTGGCCTTTCTGGAGACGCGCAAGGGTTACCGGGGACAGAGCAACCGGGGCATCCAGATCGGTCATAGGGCTGACCAGGCGGCCCAGGCCTATGGCCCGCCGCTGCGCCTGGTGCCTGGCCGGCAGGAGACGTACCAGGTGTACGAGCGCCCTCGGATCATCTTTAGGATTGCCGGCGGCCAGGTCCAGGGATGGACCCTCTATGAGGAGGAGGAGGTATCAGAGGCCCTGTCTGGAGAGCCGGTGGCAGAAGCCACGGGGGCGATGCAGGCCGAGCCGCGCACTGCCCTGATCATCGGCAACGGGGCCTATGAGCAGGGCCCGCTGCAGAACCCCCCCAACGACGCCCAGGCCATGGCCGAGGCCCTGCGCGAGTGCGGCTTTGAGGTGATCGAGCGCATCGACGCGGGCCGCCGGGAGATGCTCCAGGCCATCCGCGCCTTCGGCGACTCGCTCAAGCAAGGGGGCGTGGGGGTGTTCTACTACGCCGGGCACGGGATCCAGGTCAAAGGCCAGAACTTTCTGGTGCCCGTGGGCCTGGAGATGAAGAATGAAGACGAGGCAGAGGACGAGTGCGTCCCTGTTTCTTCGGTGGTCAACAAGCTGGAGAGCGCCGGCAACCGGGTCAATCTGGTCATCCTGGACGCCTGCCGCAACAACCCCTTTGCCAGTGGTTTCCGCTCCCAGACCCGCGGCCTGGTGGGGATGGATGCGGCCACCGGCACCCTGGTGGCCTATGCCACGGCGCCGGGCAAGGTGGCTGCAGACGGACAGGGGGAGCACGGCCTGTACACGGCTGCCCTGCTCAAGTACCTGAAGGTGCCCGGCCTCAAGGTGACCGATCTGTTCATGAAGGTGCGCCAGGAGGTCTGGGCAGCCAGCGCCGGGGAGCAGGTACCTTGGGAGTCCTCTTCCCTGACCGGCGATTTCAGCTTTGTCATGCCCGATGCCATGGGCGAAGGGGATCACCCGGTCCTCGGCTTTACCGCGCTGCCTCCCCCGCCGCCGGCAGCGCGCTTGGGGCATCTGCAGGTGAATGTCAATGCGCCCGCATGCAAGGTGTATGTGAATGGCGCGTACGCCGGCAAGGCCGATCCCCGCTCGCCGCTCAACCGCGAGAATGCCGGCCTGGGCAAGGTAGAGGTAAGGGTTGAAGCAGCAGGGTACGAGGTGGTGCGGCAGATTGTCGTCCTGGAAGCCAATAAATGGGCCCCGCTGGTAATGGCCCTGCCGCTGCATTCCTCCCCGCCGCCTTCCGGGGCGCCCGTCCCACCGCAGGGCATGGTCTTGGTGAAGGACTTCGGGTTCTACATCGACGCCCATGAGGTGACCAATGCCGATTACGCCGCCTTCCTGAACGAGCGGGGTAACCAGAGCGAGGGTGGGGTGATGTGGTTGGATATAGAGGACATAGAAGCGCAGATCGAGAAGCAGGGAGGCCAGTTTGGAGCCAAGAGGGGGTACGCGAATCACCCGGTGATCGAGGTTTCGTGGTACGGGACCCGGGCGTACTGCCAATGGGCCGGCAAGCGGCTGCCCACCGAGGAGGAGTGGCAGCAGGCTGCCAGGGGGCGAGGCGGGCGGCGTTATCCCTGGGGGGACGAAGAGGCCGATGCAGGTGGGGTGCAGCGGGCCAACTACGACCAGGGCGCTTCTCTGAGCGATGGGTACGAGCGCAGTGCGCCGGTGGGGAGCTTTCCCCAGGGCGCCAGTCCGTACGGGGCCCTGGATATGGCCGGGAATGTTTGGGAGTGGGTGGATCAGGAGGAGGGCGGCCAGCGCCTGCTCCTGGGCGGATCGTGGCTCAACGACGAAACCTATTTGCGGGCGCCCTACTGGTCTGACCCCTCCCTCACCATGGACAACAGCGGGTTCCGCTGCGTCCGGGGGCAGTGAGCATCTGTCCGGAAAACAGGACGAACTGTCCGGAAAACAGGACTCACGGGGGTTGGCAGAGAGGTGGCCGGCAGACTGATTATTTATCCAGGTTTCGATCTGCCAATGGTTTAGTGCCTGTTGACAGAGGGGGGTCTTCTGCCTGTGGCGCGATCCTTGCTTCAAGCCTTCTGTAAATTCCACAGGAGGTATGAGACCATGGCATGGACTCTTGCCGCATCCCTGGCGCTCTGGGCGCTCTCAGCCGGCGCTGAGCCGAACCTCGACGGCCTCTGGCAGGGCACCACCTCTCAAGGACAGGAGATCTCCTTCCGGATCGCTGCGGGGGCGATGCTCTCCATCCAGATCGACTGGGTCATCCAGGCCGATACCTGCGAAGCTGGCGGCACGGCCCGCAGCTCTTTCTGCGCCAACTGTGCGCAGGTACCGCTGGTGAGCGGTGGCGAGTTGCGGGTCTCTGCCGGCAGTGGCGACCTGTCATACACCCTCAGCGGGGAATTCCTCTCACCTACGGAAGCTGCAGGGACAGCGGAGTTCACCTATGCGTCCTCGGATTGCGGGGGAGAGGCCCTGGTCACCTGGAGCGCTGCGCGGCAGGGAGGTGAAGCAGCGAGCGCAGAGGGAACAGCGACCCTGGCGAAGGGTGTCAGCTGGGGAGTAATAAAGGCGCTGCTTCTGCCCTGAGCAGCCGGAAAGGCCGGGTAGCTTATCAGGGTTCTTCCAGAGGTATGAGTCTTTCCACTTCGACAACCAATGCCGGCAGGTCTTTGGTCGCGGCCTTCGACGAACTGGAGGGCTTCCCGCGCCGCGTCGAGCAGATGCCGGAGGCGCACCAGATCAGGATCGGGCATATTGGATCTCGGCGCCTGCCAGCACCTCGTCGCGGAAGTAGCGGCTCAGGTCCTGGGGGGTTCTCAGGTCCACTTTTCGCCCCTCAAACAGCGAGGACAATTCCTCTTCCATGTCGAACAGATGAAAGAAGGCTTCGAGGCGTACCAGGTGCTGCGGCGCACCGCGGAACTGGCCGCGCAGGTGGTGGTGGAAAGAGCAGACCTGGCGGACACCTCTTTTGTGGACCCGGGCCTGCTGGGGAACACCGAGTACTTCTATCAGGTGAAGGTGT